>NZ_JBSGTX010000033.1:0-89979 GCF_053607625.1 Streptomyces sp. NPDC055103 | reverse complement strand
GGCCTTGAGGGTGGAGAGAGACATGGGTCAGATTCCCTTCGCGGGGACGACGAGGCGGCGGGCGCGGAACTCCGCGTAGACGTCCGGCTTTTCTTCCTTGAGCCGGTCGACGTCGAGCGCGGGCACCATGTGCGTGTACTGGGCGACGAGGTCCCGGTGGGCCTCCGCGAACTGCTTGCTGGCGAAGGTGCCGTTGCCCTTCCACGTCCACGCGGGCTTCCCGCCCGCCTTCACCACCTCCGCCTCGGCGGTGAGCAGCTTCATCTCGTTCTCTACAAGGCGGAGTTCTTCCTTGATGGCCTTCTCGCGGGCCTTCACGTCGGCGTGCCTGGCGCGCAGTTCCTTGGCCTTCGCCACGTCGATCTCGGCGATGGTCTCCGCCTTCACCGACCAGAGCTTGGCCAGCAGATCGGTGGTCGCCTCCAGGCCGTCGGCCGGGGGCTCGATCCCCTCGACCACGTGGCGCTGGAACCACTTCCCGCAGTAGTCGATGAGGTACTCGATCATTTCCTCGTCGCGCTCCAGGCGGACCCACCTGAGCTTGTTGCCGCCGACGAGCGCGGCCACGAAACCGTGGTCCCACCCGC
This sequence comes from Streptomyces sp. NPDC055103, assembly GCF_053607625.1. Taxonomy (NCBI): domain Bacteria; kingdom Bacillati; phylum Actinomycetota; class Actinomycetes; order Kitasatosporales; family Streptomycetaceae; genus Streptomyces; species Streptomyces sp. NPDC055103. The sequence continues at coordinate 89,392 of NZ_JBSGTX010000033.1, read as the reverse complement.
CGACCGCCATGCCCCAGTGGCACTGGATCGCGGGGGCGTCAGGGACAGCCCCGTCCTCCCACTGGTCCGCCTGGTACTCGGACCTGTTCTTGCACTCCAGGACCCCGGAGGCCGGGCCGGGCCGCTCGAACGTGAAGCGGTCCACGTTCACCCGCATCCACGGGTGCTCGATGTGCACGAGCGTCCCGGGGGCCTCCGCGGTGGGGACCCCCGACCGCTTCGTGAACATGTGGGCGATGAAGTCCTCGATCTCGCTACCGATCTCGGCGGCCTCGTTGCCCTTGAAGGTGCTCCGGCCGTGCTTCTCCTCGAAGACGTGGCGCGGACCGGTGTACTTGCCGCCCAGGCCGAGGATTCCGGCGATGTTGGAGCCGCCGAGACCGAGCCGTCGGGTGGCTTCCCACTCCTCACGGGACGCGCCGGCGGGGAGGAGGAGCCGCGCGGTGGGCGCGTCGGCCAGGCCGCGCGGGGCGCTGTCACCCAGGTCGAACAGGGTGGGCTCGATCGTCGTCGTCACTTCGTGTCCTTCGGGCAGGCGGAGAGGCGGCGCAGGCCGGCCAGGGCTTCGATCTCGGCGGCGGTCTTGACCGGGTCGACGGCGGTCCACACCGACGTCGCCAGGTCCGCGCCGTCCTTGACGGCGATCAGCGCGCGGGCCATGCACGCCTGGAACTTCTCGGGCTGCGCGCTCCGGCAGCGGCGCGGACGCGCGACCTGGCCGACGGAGCGGCAGTCGATGACGTCGAGGCGGGCCGCGTTCTCCGCGCTGCCCACGAACCGCACCCACAGGGCGGGAGCGGGGTCGTGGCGCACGACGGCCTGGTACGCACCGGCCGGTTCGTACGCGACCTTCGCGCCCCTACGGATCTGCCGGGCGGTGGCGTCGGCCCCGCCCACGGTCTGGTAGTTGCCGCCCCACACCCACTCGCCGGGGCAGGCGCGGGCGTGCTCGGCGGTCGTCCGGTGGTCGTTGTAGACCAGCGGGTTCTTCGCAGCGGTCATCCGCGCTCGCCGCCCGTCTCGCGGCTCGCCGACTCGGCGGACTGGCGCGGCAGGGCGGCCAGGGCGCGGCGGGTGCTCAGCTGGGACGGGTGGCGCAAGGGGGCGCACAGACGGCAGTTACGCGCGTCGTGCGGAGCAGTACAGTTCTGCTTCACGGTGCCTCGATTTCGATCGTGGTTGAGGTTCCGGCGGCGCTGGGGGCGGCGACTGAGGCCCTGCATGGCCCGTCGCCCCCGACGGCGTCGCCTAGGAGCCGCGGCGGTACTGCGGGGGGATGACCTCACCGGCCTTCGAAATCGCCCGGATGTGAGCGGGCGTGAAGCGGAGCTGTCCGGCGATGTAGGTGCAGGGGACTTCGCGCGCAGCGGCCTGGCCGGCCAGCCAGCGCTTCGACATCCCGAGCTTCGCGGCGGCCTGTTCGACCTTGTAGTGCGTGAGGTCGTCCTCGATCGGGTCGGGGGCGACGACAGGCTCGGGGGCGTCGGCAGCCTTGGGGACGCGACGCCGGGTCCTGACGGTCGTCACGGCGTTTCCTCTCGGTTGATTGCGGCGACCGGCACGTCCAGCACGCGAGCGATCGCCCGGAGGTTGGGCTCACTCACGCCCGCCTGCCCTCGCTCGACGCGGGACAGGTGCCCGTGATGAAGGCCCGTCTCCAGCGCTACGGCGCGGAGGGCCATGCCTTGCAACTTCCGGATTGCCCGGATGGCAGTGCCGTTCGGTGTCACGCTTCAAAACGTAGCGCTCGAAAACGATGCACGCAAACACCTTCACGCATCTTTTTGATGCATCAAGGAGCAGGAAGGGCGCCATGTTTCGAGGTTGCGCGGGCGGCAACTCACACCCCATGCACCATTTCGCCCCCACCGAGCGCCCCAGTGCGCGGTTAATGCGCCCTCACGCCTCCTGCCGTGGTGCATGAGAATCAGGCATGATGAGCCCTATGGATGGGGCGGAGGACTGGAGCGGCCTGGGGGCGCGACTCCGCGCGCGCAGGGAAGACCTACGGATGAGCCAGGAGGCTGTCGGTCAGCAGATCGGGGTGCAGCGCAACGCGCTGCGCCGCATCGAGGGCGGCATGATCCAGCGCGTATCCGCAACGGTCCGCGCCTACGCCAAGCTCATCGGCTGGACGAACGACTCCGTCGAGGCCGTCCTGGCCGGCGGCGCGCCCACCCTCCTCGAAGGCTTCGCAGACCGGCACGGAAACGTATCCCCTACCCCGGAGCCGGACTTCGCAGGAGAGATCGCCCGGGCCCTGATGAGCCGCCTACCCGCTCGCATCGTCCAGGAGATCATCGACGGCGAGGTCGTCGAACACGACGTCCTGGACCTCCGCCCGGACGGCTCCTCCGCACTGATGACGCTGATCGTCGAGCGAAGCCCGGAGACCCCGACAGCACAGGTACAGGAAGACCTCCGCCACTGGAGCGAGGTCCAGCGCCAGCTCCGGAAGCTACTCCAGGCGCAAACCCCCTGACGCAACGGGATGCATCCACTTTCATCGAACAAGTACGGACTTGCATCATTTTCAGTACACGCTGCGTAAGGGTGTGATTACACTCCCTTTGCCTGCGCGGAGAGGTGGCACTCGCCTACGTAGGTAAGGGGGCACCGCTGATGATGCAGCGTGTCCGCGTCGAGGTCATCCGTACCCCGGTCATCCCGCACGGGGGCCGGGCTTACCTCGACGGTGAAGTCACTGGCGATGGCCTGATCACCCTCTGGGTCCTCAGCACGCTCGTGACCGAGCAGGAAGCCGCCGCGCTCGCGGAGGAGCTGACTGGCGTCACGCACACGACGCTCCTGGCCCTGCTCACCTAGCCCGCCTTAGCGGGCGGTGGGGTGGGGCTTCGACGGCGGAAGCCCCACCTCTCCCCTCCCCTCCCCCCTCTCACTCGCAGGAGGCAGCCATGGCCTACGGAGAGAAGCGCGGCAAGTACTACCGCGCCCGATGGAAGGGGCCTGAAGGCTCCGTCCCCGAGTACCCCACCGCCTTGTACGACGAGAACGGCAACCGGTTCCTGACCAAGAGGCAGGCCGAGAAGTACGGCGAGCGCCAGGAAGCCGACATCGCGCGCGGCGTGTACGTCGACGCCCGTAACGGGAAGATGACCACGGCCGAATGGGCGGAGGTCTGGCTCGAAACCATGGAGGAGGTGGGCCCGCTCTCCGATCGCACCTACCGCAGTCGGCTGAACGCGCAGATCCTCCCCCAGTGGGGCACGACGGCCTTGGCCGACATCACGACCACGAACTTCAAGCGGTGGGAGAAGAGCCTCAAGACCGAGGGGTACTCCACCAACTACATCGGCGACATCATCTCCACCTTCCGGACCATGCTGGACGACGCGGTGAGCCACAAACCCCCGCTGATCCGCAGCAACCCGATCCCGGCCCGGAGTTCAGGCCGGCGTGGCCGGTACAAGAAGAAGGAGACCGCCGAGGTCGTCTTCGCCTCCCCGCGGCAGGCATTCCTCGTCGCCCGCAACGGTCTCGACTTCCGGGGCTTCAGCTGCTTCATCCTCGTCCTGACGGCTGCCTACGCGGCCATGCGCATCGGCGAGCTCGCCGGCCTCTCCCGCAATGACCTGATCCTCCCCGAGCGGCAGCTGAGGCCCCGGAAGCAAGTCCCGCTCGGCGCCTCGGGGTTCTACATGCCGGACCCCGGCATGTGGGAGCAGCCGAAGAAGGGGGCTCGGATCCTCCTCGCCAACCAGAGCCAGTACATCGACGGGGCACCGACGCTCATCGAGCCGAAGTACGAGTCCGTCCGCAGCCTGATCATCCCGCCCTTCCTCGCCGACCTCCTGCACCAGCTAATCAGCTCCCACAAGAACGAGCTGGTATTCACCGCACCCCGGGGCGGCCGGCTCCTCATCGGCGGCGAGTTCTACAGCGACACATTCCAACCGATCGTGGACGGCCGCACCCCTAAGCCGAGCAGCCGGGGGCACGCGGCCCAGCCGGGCATCCGGCCGGTGCTCGGCGTGGCGGGCATGACCCCTCACGGCCTGCGCCACTCCAACAAGGTGTGGCTGGACGAGGACGGCCACCCGAGGGTGGCCGTCGAGGAACGGATGGGGCACGAGGTCCCCGGCGTCGAAGGGACGTACTCCCACTCGACGCTGGGCATGGAACTCAAGATCGCTGCGGCTCTGGAGCGCATGTGGTGGGAGTCGGCGAGGCCGGTGATCGACTCCCGGGAATTCGGGCCGATCCCCTCCGGAGAGGAAGTTGAAAACTTGATCTCCCAAATTTCTCCCAAACGGCGCCCGAGGCGCCACCCGAAGGGGTCGACCGTCGATCCTCGGGACTGAGGAAGGCTCCACCAAAGCCCCCTTGACCTGCTATTTCTCCTAACGGGCGAGCCCCCGGCTGATGACCAGCCGCTGGATCTGGTTGGTGCCCTCGAAGATCTGCATGATCTTCGCCTCGCGCATGAAGCGCTCCACCGGGAAGTCACGGGTGTAGCCGTACCCGCCGAGGACCTGGACCGCGTCCGTGGTGACCTTCATGGCCGTGTCGGTGGCGATGAGCTTGGCCGCGCTGGCCTGACGGCTGAAGGGGCGGCCGAGGTCGCGCCGGCGGGCCGCGTCCAGGTAGGTGGCGCGGGCCGCGTCGACCGCGGCGGCCATGTCGGCGAGGAGGAAGCCGAGGCCCTGGTGGTCGACGATCCGGCGGCCGAAGGTGGTGCGCTCGTTGGCGTAGTCGACGGCGGCGTCCAGCGCGGCCTGGGCGAGGCCCGTCGCGCAGGCGGCGATGCCGAGGCGGCCGCTGTCGAGCGCGCTGAAGGCGATCTGGAGGCCCTGGCCCTCCTCCCCGATGCGCCGGTCGGCGTCGAGGAGGGCGCCGTCCCAGTACGCGGAGGTGGTCGGGACCGCCTGGAGGCCCATCTTACGCTCGGGCAGGCCGAAGCTCAGCCCTTCGGTGGCGCCGGGGGCGAGGAAGCAGGAGATGCCGTGGCTGCCGGCGCCGGTACGGGCGAAGAGGGCGTAGAAATCGGCCTTGCCGCCGTGGGTGATCCAGGCCTTGGTGCCGGTCACCCGGTAGCCGCTGCCGTCGTCCTGGAGCTCGGCCTTGCAGGAGAGGGCGGCCGCGTCGGAGCCGGCCTGCGGTTCGGAGAGGCTGTAGCCGCCGATGGTCCGGCCCTCCAGCATCGCGGGCAGCCAGCGCTCCTTCTGCTCCGGCGTACCGAAGGTGTGGAGGGGGTGGCAGGCCAGCGTGTGGACGCTGGTGGCGACCGCGACGGCCGCCCAGCGGGCGGCGAGCTCCTCCAGGACCTGGAGGTAGACCTCGTACGGCTGGCCTCCGCCGCCGTACTCCTCGGGGTAGGCGAGGCCGAGGAGCCCGGCCTCTCCGAGGGTGGTGAAGAGACCTTCGGGATAGGTCTCGGCGGCCTCGTGCTCGTTCACCCGGGGAGAGAGCTCCTTGTCGGCGATCTCCCGGGTGAGGGCGATGAGGTCCGCCGCTTCGGGGGTGGGAAGCAGGCGGTCGACATCCATGGCGACTCCAGCGGCGCGCAAAGTGGTACTGGGGCAGGTACTGCAGTACCGCTTAGCGTAGCGCAGTCGGATCTCGGCGTAGGCCTGTCCGCGGATCAGGGCGTACGCCCTCAGTGGGGGTCGAGGGCCCGCCGAGGGGCCGCCTGGAATACTGGGCGGGTGATCGAGACCTCCTCCGCCGACGCCCCGAAACTGACGGGCCGCGGGGCGGCGCGCCGCTCCGCCCTCTTCGAGGAGCTCGTCGCCCTGCTCGTCGGCGAGGGCTTCGCCCGCCTGACGCTCGACGACCTCGCCGCCCGGCTTCGCTGCTCGAAGCGCACCCTGTACGGCCTCGCCGGCAGCAAGGAGCAGCTCGTCCGGGCGGCGGTCGTGCACTTCTTCCGGCGCGCCACGGCCCGCGTGGAGGCGGTCCTGGCCGCCGCGACCGACCCGGCGGAGCGGCTGGCCGCCTATCTGCGCGCCGTCTCGGCGGAGCTGGCGCCGGTCTCCCCGCAGTTCTTCGACGACGTCGCCGCCTTCGAGCCGGCGGCGGAGGTGTACGAGCGCAACACGCGCGCGGCGGCCGGCCGGGTCCAGCAGCTCATCGAGGAGGGCGTGCGCGCGGGGGTGTTCCGCGAGGTCCACGTGACCTTCGCGGCGGACGTCATCTCCTCGGTGATGGTCCGCATCCAGCGCCGCCAGGTGGCCGCGGCGACCGGCCTGGCCGACGCCGAGGCGTACGAACAGCTGGCCGAACTGCTCCTCAGCGGGCTCCGCAAGGCCTGAACGGGGCACGCAAGACCTGAACAGGGCACGCAAGTCCGGAACGGCTCCGCAAGGCCTGAACGGAGCGCGCCCCCGCACGGGGATCGCGCACAGAGTCCGCGCATCGCCGTGGGGGGCGGGAAAGGATCTACCGGAAGGGTCTAGGCGACGGACCCGATCCGGCCGTCCGGCTCGCGATGGCCGTCGTGGTGGATCGGGGTGTGCGCGCCGGTGAGCGAGGTGCCGCTGCCGCCGCGCCGGTTGGCGACGATCTCGGCGCCGATCGACAGCGCGGTCTCCTCCGGCGTACGGGCGCCGAGGTCGAGGCCTATCGGGGAGCGCAGCCTGGCGAGTTCGAGCTCGGTGACGCCGACCTCGCGCAGGCGCTTGTTGCGGTCCTCGTGGGTGCGGCGGGAGCCCATCGCGCCGATGTACGCGACGGGAAGCCTGAGGGCGGCCTGGATCAGGGGCACGTCGAACTTGGCGTCGTGGGTGAGGACGCACAGCACGGTCCGGCCGTCGACCTCCGTCGACTCCAGGTAGCGGTGGGGCCAGTCGACGACGATCTCGTCGGCCTCGGGGAAGCGGGCCGGCGTCGCGAAGACGGGCCGCGCGTCGCAGACGGTGACGTGGTAGCCGAGGAACTTGCCGACCCGGACGAGGGCGGCGGCGAAGTCGATGGCGCCGAAGACGATCATGCGGGGGGCGGGGACGGAGGACTCGACCAGGAGGGTCAGCGGCTGTCCGCAGCGGCTGCCGTCCTCGCCGATCTCGACGGTCCCGGTGCGGCCCGTGTCGAGCATCGCGCGGGCCTCGCCCGCCGCGGTGCGGTCCAGCTCGGGGTGGCCGCCGAGCTTCCCCTCGTACGAGCCGTCGGGGCGGACGAGGAGGGCGGTGCCCCGGAGCTCGGCCGGTCCGTCGACGATCCGGGCGAGCGCGGCCGCCTCCCCCGTGGAGGCGGCCGCGAGCGCGGCGGGGAAGACCCCGCCGCGCACCGGGGTGACGAGGATGTCGATGACGCCGCCGCAGGTCAGACCGACCGCGAAGGCGTCCTCGTCGCTGTAGCCGAAGCGCTCGACGACCGTCTGCCCGTCCTCGAGAGCCTGCCGGCACAGCTCGTAGACCGCGCCCTCCACACACCCGCCGGAGACCGAGCCGATCGCCGTGCCGTCGCTGTCGACGGCGAGTGCGGCTCCGGGCTGCCGGGGCGCGCTGCCGCCGACCGCCACGACGGTGGCGACGGCGAACGTACGTCCCTGCTCGACCCACCGGTGCAGCTCTTCGGCGATGTCCAGCATTTCGGTCTCCTTGGGGGTGTGCGGAGGGCGACGGTACGACGTCAGCTGACGCCCAGCCAGCTCTCGATCGGGTGAAGAGCGAAGAACACGATGAAGATCGCGGTCAGGCACCACATGAACGCGCCGACCTCGCGGGCCTTGCCCTGCGCCACCTTGATGACGGCGTAGGAGATGACGCCGGCCGCGACACCCGGGGTGATGCTGTACGTGTACGGCATCAGCACGACGGTCAGGAAGACCGGTATGGCGACGGCGCTGTCACCCCAGTTGACGTGCTTGGCGTTCATCATCATCATCGCGCCGATGACGACCAGGGCGGCGGAGCCGACCTCACGGGGCACGATCTGGGTGATCGGGGTGAAGAAGAGGCAGGCGGCGAAGAACAGGCCGGTGATGACGGAGGAGAAGCCGGTACGGGCACCTTCGCCGACGCCGGTGGCGGACTCCACGAACACGGTCTGGCCGGAGGCGCCGGAGACGCCGCCGATCGCGCCGCCCGCGCCGTCGATGAACAGCGCCTTGGAGAGGCCGGGCATGCGGCCCTTGTCGTCGGCGAGGTTGGCCTCGGTGCCGACGCCGATGATGGTGGCCATGGCGTCGAAGAAGCCGGCGAGGACCAGGGTGAAGACGATCACGCCGACGGTGATGTAGCCGACGTCGCCCCAGCCGCCGAAGTCGACGTCGCCGAAGAGGGAGAAGTCAGGGGTCGAGACCGCGCTGCCCTTGAGCTCGGGCGAGCCGTTGGCCCAGGCGCCCGGGCCCTTGTCCGGGATGTCGGCGACCGCGTTGACGATCAGGGAGATGACCGTGCCGGCGACGATGCCGATGAGGATCGCTCCCGGGACCTTGCGGGCCTGGAGCGCGAAGATCGCGAGCAGGGTGACGGCGAAGATCAGGACGGGCCAGCCGACGAGTTCACCGTTGGTGCCCATGGTGACGGGCGGGCCGAACTGCGGGCCGGCGCCCACGAAGCCGGCCTTGTTGAAGCCGATCAGCGCGATGAAGAGGCCGATGCCTATGGTGATGCCGTGCTTGAGCGCGAGCGGGATCGCGTTCATGATCATCTCGCGGAGACCGGTGACCACCAGGAGGCAGATCACCAGACCGTAGACGACGCACATGGCCATGGCCTGCGGCCAGGTCATCTGGGGCACGACCTGGGTGGCGAGCACACCGGAGACACTGAGACCGGCCGCGAGGACGAGCGGGACCTTGCCGATGAAGCCCATCAGCAGGGTGGTCACCGCCGCCGCGAGGGCGGTCGCCGTGATGACGGCGGAGGAGCCGAGGACGTTCTTCTCGACGTCCGGACCTCCGAGGAGGATCGGGTTGAGCAGGAGAATGTACGCCATCGCCATGAAGGTGGTGACGCCGCCGCGGATCTCCGTCGCGACGGTGGACCCTCTCTCCGAGATGTGAAAGTACCGGTCGAGCCAAGAACGGCCGGCGGGGACGTTGGAGCCGGAGCCCGCGTCCTCCGATGCGGTCTTGGGCTCCACGGACGACTGGGTCATGGGGCCTACTCCCAAGGTTCAAAGGGGCACCCGCATCAGACTTCGAAGGGATTCTGATCTGGTTGAAGCTGCGGGATTTGGGATGCTGCGTGGGCTGCACGACCCGGGGGACGGCCCGAGACGAACGGAATGATTCGGTGGTGCGGGTAGTACGGGGGTGCTGCGGGTACTACGGGGTACTTCGGGTGCCGCTGGTACTGCTGGTACTGCGGGTACTGCTGGTACTGCGGGTACGGCGGGTACTGCTGGTACTGCGGGTACTGCGGGTACTGCGGGTACTGCGGGTACTGCGGGTACTGCGGGTACTGCTGGGGGGGAAGTACTCCGGGCGGCGCGGGCGGGGAAGTGTGACGTTCCTGGGAGGCACGCACCGTCCGGAGAGTCCTAGAGGGTGCCGGTGAGCGCCTCGGGGCGGACCGGCGTCTTGTTGAGCTCCAGGCCCGTCGCGGCCCGGATCGCCGCGAGGACGGCCGGGGTGGACGACAGGGTCGGGGCCTCGCCGATGCCCCGGACGCCGTACGGCGCGTTGGGGTCGGCCAGTTCGAGGTAGTCGACCGGGATGGTCGGCGTGTCGAGGATGGTGGGGATCAGGTAGTCCGTGAAGGAGGGGTTGCGCACCTTCGCGGTCTTCGGGTCGACGATGATCTCCTCCATCACCGCGACGCCCAGGCCCTGGGTGGTGCCACCCTGGATCTGGCCGACCACTGAGAGGGGGTTGACCGCCTTCCCGACGTCCTGGGCGCAGGCCAGCTCGATGACCTTGACCAGGCCGAGCTCGGTGTCCACCTCCACCACCGCGCGGTGCGCGGCGAAGGCGTACTGGACGTGGCCCTCACCCTGGCCGGTGACGAGGTCGAAGGCCTGGGTGGGACGGTGCCTCCACTCCTCCTCCACCTCCACGGACCGGTCCTCCAGGACGTCCGCGATGGTGGCGAGGGCCTCGCCGCCGTCGGTGACGACCTTGCCGCCCTCCAGGAGGAGTTCGGCGTTGGCCCAGGCCGGGTGGTACGAGCCGAACTTCTGCCGGCCGATCTCCAGGACCTTCTCGCGGACGATCTCGCAGGAGTTCTTGATGGCGCCGCCGGTCATGTACGTCTGGCGGCCCGCGGAGGTCGAACCGGCCGAGCCCACCTGCGTGTCCGCGGGGTGGATGGTGACCTGCTGGACACCGAGCTCGGTACGGGCGATCTGCGCGTGGATGGTGACGCCGCCCTGGCCGACCTCCGCCATGGCGGTGTGGACCGTGGCGACGGCCTCGCCGTTGATGACCTCCATACGGATCTTGGCGGTCGAGTAGTCGTCGAAGCCCTCGGAGAAGCCGACGTTCTTGATGCCGACCGCGTAGCCGACACCCCGGACGACACCCTCGCCGTGCGTGGTGTTGGAGAGGCCACCCGGAAGGGCGCGGACGTCCGCGTCCTCGCCGGCCGCGAGCCACTGCTGCTCGGGCGGCATCGGACGGGACTTGACGATGCGGAGCAGCTCGGCGACCGGGGCCGGCGAGTCGACGACCTGGCCGGTCGGCATGATCGTGCCCTGCTCCATGGCGTTGAGCTGGCGCAGTTCCACCGGGTCCATGCCCAGCTTCGCCGCGAGCTTGTCCATCTGGGCCTCGTAGGCGAAGCAGGCCTGGACCGCGCCGAAGCCGCGCATGGCGCCGCAGGGCGGGTTGTTGGTGTAGAGGCCGATCGCCTCGATCTCGACGTCCTCGATGACGTACGGGCCGACCGAGAGGGACGAGGCGTTGCCGACGACCGATGCCGTGGACGACGCGTAGGCGCCGCCGTCGAGCACGATCTTGCACTTCATGTGCGTGAGCTTGCCGTCCTTGGTGGCACCGTGCTCGTACCAGAGCTTCGCCGGGTGCCGGTGGACGTGTCCGAAGAAGGACTCGAACCGGTTGTAGACCATCTTGACCGGCTTGCCGGTGCGCAGCGCGAGGATGGAGGCGAGGATCTGCATCGAGATGTCCTCGCGACCGCCGAACGCGCCGCCGACGCCCGCCATCGTCATGCGGACCTTCTCCTCGGGCAGGCCGAGGCAGGGGGCGATCTGCTTGAGGTCCGAGTGCAGCCACTGGGTGGCGACGTACAGGTCGACGCCGCCGTCCTCGGCCGGCACGGCGAGGCCGGACTCCGGGCCGAGGAAGGCCTGGTCCTGCATGCCGAAGGTGTACTCGCCCGAGACGATGACGTCGGCCCTCTTGGCGGCCTCGGTCGCGTTGCCGCGGATGATCGGCTGGCGGTGCACGATGTTCGGGTGCGGGACGTGACCGGAGTGGTGGTCGTCGCGGTTCTCGTGGACCAGGATCGCGTCCGGAGCGGTGGCCGAGGCCTCGTCCGTGATGACCGGGAGCTCCCGGTACTCGATCCGGATCTTCGCGGCGGCGCGGCGGGCGGTCTCCGGGTGGTCGGCGCCCACGAGGGCGACCGGCTCACCGTGGTGCCGGACCTTGCCGTAGGCGAGGACCGGGGTGTCCTGGAACTCCATGCCGTAGTTCTTCGCGGCCGGCAGGTCCTCGTGGGTCAGGACGGCGTAGACGCCGTCCATGGCGAGGGCCTCGGAGGTGTCGATGGACACGATCTCGGCGTGCGCGACGGTGGACCGCAGGATCTGGCCCCACAGCATGTCCTCGTGCCACATGTCCGAGGAGTACGCGAACTCGCCGGTGACCTTGAGGGTGCCGTCGGGGCGGAGCGTGGACTCGCCGATGCCGCCCTTGACGTGGTTCTGCGTGACGTCGGTGGGAGTGCCCACCGGAACGGTGCGTGTGTTCTGAGCCATCGTCAGACCGCCTCTCCCTGACGCTCCTGGCGAGCGGCCGCGAGGCGGACCGCGTCGAGGATCTTCTCGTAACCCGTGCAGCGGCAGAGGTTGCCGGAGAGCGCCTCGCGGATGTCCGCGTCCGTCGGGGACGGGTTGCGCTCGAGCATCTCGTCGGCCGCGACGAGCAGACCGGGGGTGCAGAAACCGCACTGGACGGCGCCCGCGTCGATGAACGCCTGCTGGATGGGGCTCAGTTCGACGCCCTCACCGGTCTGCGAGTCCTGACCCGCCCGCGGGCGGAGCCCGCTGTCGGACGGGCGCGCCTCCCACCGCTTCGCGGCGTCGAGCGAGGTGCCACAGGTGCCCGTGGCGCAAGCACCTTCCTCCCTACGGGCTTCCGCGCGATCCTTGGCGAACTCGGCGAGGCCCTCGACGGTGACGACCTCGCGGCCCTCGGCCTGGCCGGCGGCGACGAGGCAGGAACACACCGGCACGCCGTCGAGGCGGACCGTGCAGGAACCGCACTCGCCCTGCTCGCAGGCGTTCTTGGAGCCGGGCAGGCCCATCCGCTCACGCAGGACGTAGAGGAGGGACTCGCCCTCCCAGACGTCGTCGGCTTCCTGGGGACGGCCGTTGACCGTGAAATTGACGCGCATGGTTATGCAGCTCCCTCAAGCGTGCGACCGGTTCCGCGGTACTGCTCCCAGGTCCAGCCGAGCTGGCGGCGGGCCATGATGCCGACGGCGTGGCGGCGGTACTTGGCCGTGCCTCGGACGTCGTCGATCGGGTTGGCGGCGCCCGAGCAGAGGTCGGCGAACTGCTTCGCGATCGACGGGGTGATGATCTTTCCGTTGTCCCAGAAGCCGCCCTCCTCCAGAGCCGCGTTCAGGAAGGCCTCGGCCTCCTTGGCGCGGATCGGGGTCGGCGCGGCGGAGCCGATGCCGGTACGGACCGTCCGGGTCTCCGGGTGCAGGGCCAGGCCGAAGGCGCAGACGGCGATGACCATCGCGTTGCGGGTACCGACCTTGGAGTACTGCTGGGGGCCGTCCGCCTTCTTGACGTGGACGGTCTTGATGAGCTCGTCGGGCTGGAGCGCGTTGCGCTTCACGCCCGTGTAGAACTCGTCGATCGGGATGAACCGGCTGCCGCGGACCGACTCGACCTCGACCTCGGCACCCGCGGCGAGCAGGGCCGGGTGGGCGTCGCCGGCGGGCGAGGCGGTGCCGAGGTTGCCCCCGACGCCGCCGCGGTTGCGGATCTGCGGGGAGGCGACCGTGTGCGAGGCGAGTGCCAGGCCCGGGAGTTCGGTCCGCAGGTTCTCCATGATCTGGGTGTACGGAACGGACGCGCCCAGGCGGACGTTCTCCTCGCCGACCTCCCACTCGCGCAGCAGCTCGATACGGTTCAGGTCCAGGAGGTACTCGGGGCGCCGGTGGTCGAAATTGATCTCGACCATGATGTCGGTGCCACCCGCAATGGGCACGGCCGTGGGGTGCTCGGCCTTGGCGGCGAGCGCCTCCTCCCAGCTGGCGGGGCGAAGGAAGTCCATGGTGGCTCTCTTCTAGTGCTTCTAGTGATCGGGGGTCGAACGCGTGGGCCCGGGGGGACGGCCGGCCCTCGACTTCTTATTCATGTGCTGTTAACGCGGTGTGTGGCCTAGTACACAAGGCCACCTTCGCCCGGGTGCAGTCACCGAAAACATGAAGGAGTTGGCTGGTGCCCGTTGTCGTCTTGTAGATTCGAACGAAAGACGGAGAACAGCAACCTCTCCGTTTTCCCCTGGAAACGGTGGCACCACGCCACCGTCGACAACGCGACATCCACGACCACCCACTCGAAGGAACGGCGGCGACACGATGCGGCTGCGCGCACTGCTGGAGAACGACGCGCTGGGGCTGCGGCTGCTCGGCGGCGACGACGAGCTGGACCGCACCGTCCGCGGTGTGATGACGACTGACCTCAAGGATCCCAGCCGGTACCTGTCCGGCGGCGAGCTGGTGCTCACCGGCCTCGCCTGGCTGCGGGACGCGGCCGACGCGGAGCCCTTCGTCCGGATCCTGGCCTCGGCCGGGGTCGCCGCGCTGGCGGCGGGCGAGGCGGAGCTCGGCGACATCCCCGACGATCTCGTACAGGCGTGTTTGCGCCATCGGCTGCCGCTCTTCGCGGTGAACGAGACCGTTGCGTTCGCGACGATCACCGAACATGTTGTTCGACAGGTCTCCGGCGAGCGGGCGGGCGACCTGGCGGCCGTCGTCGACCGCCACCGGCGGCTCATGACCTCCGGCCCGGCGGGCGGCGGCCCGGAGGTCGTCCTCGACCTGCTGGGCTCCGACCTGGACCTGCGGGCCTGGGTCCTCTCCCCCACCGGGCGCCAGATCGCGGGCGCCGGCGAGCCCCTCGAGAGCGGTCTCGCGGCGACCCTGGCGGGCGAGCACCTGGCCGCGACCCGGACGGGCCGGCGCGGCCCGCACCGGCTGAGCCTGGCCGGATCCACGTACTCGCTGTTCCCGATCCGCAACACCGGCCGGGGCCCGGCCCCCGCCTCCCGGGACGTGCGCGAGACGGTCCTGTCGGACTGGCTGCTGGCCGTCGAGGCCGACGCCGGGGACTGGCCCGCCGCCCGTCTCGATCTGCTCCAGGGCGTCACCCAGCTGATCGCCGTCGAGCGGGACCGGCGCGACGCGGCCCGTACGGTACGGCGCCGGCTCGCCCAGGAGGTCCTGGAGCTGGTGCAGACGGGCGCCGCGCCCGCCGAGATCGCGGCCCGCCTGCGGGTCGCGGCCCCGGTGCTGCTGCCCGGGCTCGGCACGGCCCCGCACTGGCAGGTCGTCGTCGCCCGCGTCGACTGGGAGCAGGAAGCCGGTCAGGGCACGCCCGTGGACGGCGGCCCGGTCGCCCAGGCGCTCCTGGAGGAGATCCTCGTCGACCCGGCGACCGTCGGCGCCGAGTCCGCGGACCGGATCGCCGTCGCGCACAGCGGTGACGAGGCGATCGCGCTGGTCCCGCTGGCCACCGCGCCGCTGCCGGACAGCGAGGACGAGGGCCCGGCGACGGCGCTCGGGCTGCACGCGGACGCCCTGCTCGCCGCCGTACGCGCTCCGCTCTCGTCCGGTCTCGCCGACGACGGGCGGCTCACGCTCGGCGTCAGCGCGGCCGTGCACTCGGCGGAGGGCCTGCGCGGGGCCCTGGAGGAGGCCAGGCACGCCCGCCGGGTCGCCGCGGCCCGTCCGGGCCGGGTCTGCGCCGCGGGCCACCACGAGCTCGCCTCGCACGTCCTGCTGCTGCCGTTCGTCCCGGACGACGTCCGTCGCGCGTTCACGGCCCGGCTGCTCGACCCGCTGCGCGACTACGACCGGCGCCACCGCGCGGAGCTCATCCCGACCCTGGAGGCCTTCCTCGACTGCGACGGCTCCTGGACGCGCTGTGCGACGCGACTGCACCTGCACGTGAACACGCTGCGCTACCGGGTCGGCCGGATCGAGCAGCTCACGGGCCGCGACCTGTCCCGTCTGGAGGACAAGCTCGACTTCTTCCTCGCCCTCCGGATGAGCTGATCCACACGCGTCCACGCCCCGGCGATTCACTCTTTCGGTGGAGTCCACAGGAGTGACAACCGGGCTGGTGGCGGCCCGTCGGCCAGCGCGGCCGGCGGGCCGCGCCGGGGCCTGATCCCGGGGCCGGCGGCGATCTGACGGGCTGTCGGCCACCCCCCGTACGGTGACGTCCGCCCGCGCCGGACTCTTGTGAATTCTTTCACCTAACCCCTTGGCCGGGTGCTGCCCTTCGTGCTGAGATGCGGGTCTACTCAACAGCTCAATGGCGCGCTCGGGGAGGGCAATGTGGCGGATACCGCCATGTCTGGTTCCGAATCAAGGGGCGGCGAAGATCCGTCCCTCGCCTACGGCAAGGAGACTCCTGTGGAGACCGCCATATGGCGGCTCCGCTCCCGAGGTTGCTGGACGGACGCGGCAGCGCTGCTCACTCCGTACGCGACCGAACCGGCCGCCGCGCTCGAACGGGCGGCCCTGCTGATCGAGCGCTGTCTCTACACCGAACAGGGCTGGGCCGACGCCGAGGAGGCCCTCCGGGCGGCCGAGGCGGTCGCCCGCACCGACGAGGAACGCGGGGCCGCCGCCTGCGAACGCGGCTATCTCGCCTACGCGTCCACGCTCCTCGGGGTACGCGACCGGGCCGACGAGGCCCGGATGGCCCTGGGCCGGGCGGCTGCCCTGATCGCCCCCTCGGCCGGGGGCCGGCCCCTGCTGGACTTCCGGCGCGGGCTCATCGCCCAGAACCTCGGCGACTCCCCGCAGGCGGCCCGCGCCGCGTACCGCAGGGCGCACGCCGGGGCGACGGACCAGGGGGATTCGCTGCTGCTCTCGTCCACCTGGCGCCACCTCGCCGGACTCGCCCTGAGAGAAGGCGAGTTGGCGGAGGCCCGGCACGGCTTCGCCGAATCGCTGCGGATCCGCGAGGAGTTGGGCTATCTGGTCGGTACGGCTCCGGCGCTCACCGCTCTCGCCGACACGGAGACGGAACCGGAGGCGGGCCGGCTGCGCGCGGAGGCACGCCGGCTCTTCCGGCTCCTCGGCGGCGTCCCGACCTGGCTGTCGGCCCAGCTGACGCCCCGGGCGGCGACCTGAAGTCGCCGTCGGTGACGTCGAGGTGACGGGTCCTCAGCTCCTCTGCGATGTGTCTCCGCGCCACGGCTCGGGGGCACATCGCGGAAGCCGGCCGCATGAGCTCCGTTTTCCTCCCGCTCAGCCGGTGTGGAGGGTCCGGAAGCGGTCGCGGTCCGCCGGGTCCCGGTCGGCGACCTGGACCGGCGGCCAGGCCCATTGCCGTACGCCGATGCCCGGCCTGCGTGAGAACCGGATCGTTCCGCGGGTGCCCTCGACCGTCACGCTCGGCCAGGCCCCGGCGACGGCCGCCCGGTCCGTGCCGTGGGCGCGCAGCACCTCGGCGAGGACGGCGACGGTGTCCCAGCCCTCGAAGGCGACGAAGGAGGGCGCTTCGCCCAGCCGTTCGCGGAGCTCCTTCCCGACGCGCTCGCCCAGCGGGCCGAGCCGCTCGGGGAGGTAGCGCAGGAACGGGATCCCGGCGCCGTCCTCGCCCAGCAGCGCGTCCCACTCGGCGAACTCCGGCTGCCCGGCCGGAGCACCGATCAGGAGCCCGTCGAGCCGCCGGTCGCCCCGGACGGCCCGGACGATCGGCACCGCCGGCTCCGGGTGGCCGACAAGGAGGAGGAGCGCGGTCGCGCCCTGGTCGACGAGCGCGTCGCACAGGGCCCCGGGGGTGAGCGCGTCCGCGTCGAGCGCGACGACGGTGCCACCGCGCGGACCGACGTGGTCCCGCAGGAGACGGGTCCCGGTCGCCCAGTAGACGCTCGACTGAGCCGCCACGGCGATCCTCCGCCGACCGGAGCCGAGGAGGAAGTCCCCGTAGATCCGCCAGCCGTGGGACTGGGCCGGCGCCAGGCGCGCGACCCACTCCGTCGGTTCCTCGGTGAGCGCGTCGAGCACCGCGGACGAGCAGAGGTACGGCAGGCCGAGGGCGTCGGCCCGGGCGGCGACGGCCCGCGCGACGACGCTGTGGTACTCGCCGACCACGGCGGCCACGCCCAGTCCGGCCAGCTCGTCCACGGCCGCCACGGCCCGCCCCGGGTCTGCCGCGGTGTCGCGGACGACGAGCTCCAGCGGCCTGCCGCCGATCCCGCCGGCGGCGTTGACCTCGCGAACGGCCAGGTCGAGCCCGGCGAGCAGATGCCGCCCCGCCCCGACCCAGCCGGGCCGCGTGAGCGGAACGAGAGCGCCCAGGAGGACGGGCGCCCTCTCTGTTCCACCCGAACCGGACGGCGACGACGGCGTGTTCCTCTGGGTGATCATGCCGGTCATGGGAACCGATGCCTTCGACGAAGGCAACCGGATATCGGGATGTCCGGATGTCCGGATGTCCGGATGTCCGGATGTCCGCGTGCGTCGGGGCGGGCCTCTTCCGTGGCGTTCCCGGGTGCGGGCCCGTGTCTACCCCTCCCTGCCGTCGTACCTCACCATGATCGCGTGGTCCTCGTCGTACTGCTCCCAGTCCGGAACGAGATGGAAGCGCTGGTGGTCCTGGAGGTCGCGCGCCGAGGCGACCGGGACGCGGGGGATCCCCCGGTAGAGACGGACCTGCTCGTAGTCCACCATCGCGTCGAGCGCGGCGCGGACCTCGTCGGGGCTCAGGCCCACGGCCTCGGCCAGCCGGCCCGGAGTGGTGAACAGTTCCCCGGGCCGTCCGAGGGCCTCGTGGAGGTACTCGGACAGGGCCTGCTTCCAGGGTGCGACGACCTTGACCTGCCGTAGTTTCCGGAGGGTCTCCCGCGGGCCCTCGGGGAGATCGAGGACGTCCTCGGGGAGCGGCAGGTCCTCCGGCATCCACCACCGGCCGTCCTCCGTGTGGGCGATGCCCAGCGCCAGCATCGTGCCGACGAGGTCGCGGATCGTCGCCGGTACGGGGAAGCCGCCCGCCCGCAGCGCTCCCTCGCAGGCCGCGCGGCGAGCCGCCGCCTCCGCCCGGATCCCGGCCTCCTCCTCGGCGTCCTCCGCCGCGGCGAGGGTACCGGGCTCCAGCCAGAGCACCGGCGAGTCCAGGTCGTCACCCAGTCCGTGGAGGAAGTCGCGCGGAGAGTCGCCGAACGCCTCCCACGCGACCTCGTCGAGCGTCCCGGTCACGGGCCGCGACGCGGCTGTGGCCAGGAGCATGCTCATCAGCATGGCCTGGTACGGCGGCAGCACGTGCATCCACCCGCTGTCGAACCAGCCGTTGTGCAGGGCGAGATCGCCCTTCCCCGGTTCGGTCCTCGCTGTGTCCTGATCAACCGTCATGGCCGTCCTCTCACATGTCAGCGGCATACTCACCCGCTCAACAGTCACGGCCCCGCCGAGGTCACCGTTCGGAGGACGATTCCCGGGATGATCGGAAGAACTGCTCCCGGGATCGCGGTACGAGGCACACCAGGCTCTCGTCGGTGCCGACGAGCAGCGCGCCCGCGCCGGTGACCGCGACCGCGCGGACCGGGGGGCCGGGGCGGAAGGAGAGCGTCGCGTCGCCCTCCGGGCGGTGGAGTTCGACGAGGCCGTCGGCCCAGGCCACGGCGACCACGGGGCCGTGCGGGGTCTCCGCCGCGTGCAGGGAGACCACCGGGGAGCGGCGCTCCGCCAGGGGTTCGGGGCGCGGGTCGCGGCCCGGGGTCCAGAGCCGTACCGTCCCGTCGGCGCCGCCGGAGCACACGAACGGGGTCTCCGACTCCACGGCGGCGACCGCCGTGACCCGGCCGCTGTGCGGGGCCGCCTGGTGCAGGCCCGTGAGCCCGAAGGCGTGCACGGAGCCGAGCCGGTCCCCCACCACGACCGAGCCCGCGATCGCCGCGAGGGCCGTGCCGGGATGGCGGGCCAGGGTCTTCGAGACGGCCTCGGTGAGGCGCTCCAGGTACGGGGCCCTGGGCACCGTTCCCCGGACGGAGTGCAGCCTGCCGCGGTCGTCCAGGAGCAGCACCGTGCCGTCGGGAGAGGGCGCGAGCGCCGTGACCCGGCCGGGGACGGTGTGCGGGAGGCGCCCGGCGGAGCTCGCGTCGGCCTCGTGGAGCAGGCGTACGGTGCCGGTGCGGTCGCCGACGAGCAGCGTGCCCTCCAACGGGCCGCCCGCGGCGCCGAGTACGGCGACGGGCCCCGGCCAGGGCGGCGTCAGGTCGCCGCGGTTGCGGGCCCAGCGGAGCCGCCAGGGCGCCCCCTCGGCGAGCTCGGCCAGCGCGGGCCGCAGCCGGGGGTCGGCGCCGTCGCCGAGCGCTGCGAGGAGCACCAGCGCCCGCTCCGCCGGGTCCTGTGCGCGGCAGAGCGACTGCCCGGCCCGCAGCCAGGCCGTCCTGAGCCCGCCGTGGTCGTCGGCGTCGGTCCCGCCGGAGCCTTCACCGGTTCCGGTGACGTACGCCGTGGTGACGAGCAGTGGGTCGGCCGCGCACACGGCGAGCGGGTCCGAGAGGTCCGGCAGCGGGCGTACGGGCTCCGCGGCGGCGCCGACGGCGGGGGCGGGCTCGGCCTCCAGCTCCACGACCGTCGCCCGGCGGGCGGCGCGCAGGGTATCGGGGGCCGGACTGCCGGTCCGGGCCTCGACGACGAGCCGGACCCGGCCCACTCCGGCGAGTTCGCCGATGAGCTCGGTGAGCGCGGCGGGTTCGGCGGCGGCGTGGAGGTCCGTGAGGAGGAGGACGGCCCGGCCCGAGGGCCGCGCCTCGCTGGTGGCGAGGGCGTGGACGAGTTCGTCAGGTGACCTGGCCACCACACCGAGCAGGTCGGCGATCGTCCAGGTCGCGCCGAGCGCGCTCTGTCCGGCGAGCGGGACGAGCACCCGGGGCGTACGGCGGCGGCCGCCGGCGCGCGGGCCGTAGGCGGCGAGCCAGTCGAGGAGGGCCGTCTTGCCGCTGCCGGGGGCGCCGGTGACGAGGCAGAGCCGGGGCGCCTCCGGGTCGGTGAGCCAGCCGAGCAGGGCCGCGGCCTCGGCTTCCGTACCGGTGACGGCTCGGCCTCCCTCCCGTGCCGGGGGCGGGGTCGCGGACGGCATGGGACACCTCACGGGCGCGGTGCGGGCGGTCTGACGTCAACGACCTTAATGCTCCGGACACGCTCCAGGGGGTGTCTCGTGGATCAGTACTCGGATCCGGCGAAGTGCTCCCGTACGAGCGACTGGACGACCGGCAGGTCCTGGGCGATCAGGGCGTCGAGCAGGGCCGTGTGCTCGGCGGCGTCGGCGACGAGCTCGCCGTGGCGGAAGGCGGGGGCGCTGATCAGCGGCCACTGGGAGCGGCGGTGGAGGTCGTCGGCGACGGCGAGCAGCTGCTCGTTCCCGGCGAGGGAGAGGACCGCCCGGTGGAAGGCGCGGTCGGTCTCCGCGTAGTGGGCGCGGTCGCCGCGCGCGGCGGCCGCCCCGGTGGCCTCGGCGAGCGGACGGAGCTCGGCCCAGCGGGCGGCGGGGACCGTGCGGGCGAGCCGCAGCATGACGGGGACCTCGATGAGCGCGCGTACCTCGGCGAGCTCGGCGAGCTCGCGCGGGGTGCGCTCGGTGACGCGGAAGCCGCGGTTCGGGACGACCTCGACGGCCCCCTCGACGGCGAGGCGCTGCATGGCCTCGCGGACGGGGGTGGCCGAGACGCCGAAGCGCTCGGCGAGGGCGGGGCCGGAGTACACCTCGCCGGGGACGAGCTCGCCGCCGACGAGGGCGGTACGGAGGGCTTCGAGGATCTGGTCGCGGACGGAGTGCCGCTGGACGACGCGCGGGGTGGGAGCGGGAAGGGAAGCGGGGGCGGAAGCGGGGGCGGGATGGGGGACGGCCGTGGGACGGGTCGCCGCCGGCTCGCCGTGGGTGTGCTCGCCACGCGCCTGCTCGGCTCCACGGGCATGCTCGGTTCCGCGGACCTGCTCGGCTCCACGAGCCTGTTCCGGTACGCGTACGGCGTCACCGAAGGGCGGGTACGGCCTCTCCGTCGCCCGCTCGCGCGCTGCGCCCTGCTCCACCCGGGTCCTCCTGCGGCCTCGTGCCGGGCCCGGCTCGCGATACCCGGGTCCCCTGTGCACCATAGGCGAACGGACCGACATATGGGGCAGGGGGGGGCTGCTTCGCAGGTGGGTGCGGTCCGTGCGATGGTGAGAGGCGATCGAGATTCGGGTAAGGTAAGGCTTACCTGCTAACGATCGCGATTCGGTGGTCCGCATGACCGTCCCCGCTCTGATGCCCGCACCCCTCGCCTCACCCGTCGCGGCCTCCTACGCCCGACTCGCCGAGGTCTTCTCCGGCCTGCGGATAGACGAATCGGCCCGGGGCGAGCGACTGCCCCGCGGCGCCGGCTGGGTCGGCGCCGACGAGCTCTCGGCCGGCGGAGCCGCCCTCGACGCCTTCCTCGCCTGGGACAACGCCCAGGTGCTCCGCGACTACGGCACCCAGGCCCGCCCCGACGTCGTCGCGAGCTTCGGACTCCACCGCTACGCCTGGCCCGCCTGCCTCCTCGTCACCGTCCCCTGGTTCCTGCACCGGAGGGTGCCCCGCCTGCCCGCCGCGAACGTCGCGTTCCAGCGCGCGCTCGGCCGCATGTCCGTCCGTGTCGAGGAGTTCGCCTGCCTGCCCGACGACCCCGCGGCCACCCTGCCCGGCGCCCGGGTCGTCGCCGACGAGGAGGCGCTGCGCGCCGAGGTGCGCGCCTCGCTCGCCGAGCACTTCGAGTCGGTGCTGAGCGGTTTCGGCCCCCGGATGAAGCGCGGCCGCCGCGCCCTGTGGGGCATGGCCACGGACGAGATCGTCGAGGGCCTCTGGTACATCGGCGCCCTGCTCGGCGAGGAGGAGCGGGCGATGGCCGAGCTCGAACTCCTCATGCCGGGCACCGCCGCCACCCGTAAGCCGCACAAGCCGTACGCCGGATCGGCCGGCTTCCGCGAGCTCGCGGGCTCCGCGGGACCGGACGGCGCCCCGCGCGCCACCCGCGACCGGGTGACCTGCTGCTTCTTCTACACGCTGCGCCCCGACGACACCTGCCTCACCTGCCCGCGCACCTGCGACAGCGAGCGCGTTCGTCGCCTCGCCGCGACCGCCTGAGGCTCCTGGGTGAATACGCCACCCGGACGGGTGGCGTAAATCGAACTCAAAACCCTTCCCTTGTACGGGCGTTCGAGCAGATCGCACCTATTCGTATGCCCTGGGACCCCGATGGCGTGCTCTTGCCCGGAAACCGCTTGAGCGCCGCACGGGGTCGGCCAGTATGGGCCGCCAAACGCCCTACTGCGATGCAAGGGACACCGCATGAGACTGACCGACATATCGCTGGACTGGCTGCTTCCGGGCGGCGTGATGGTGGCCGGGGTCCTGACGGCGGTGGCGGTGCTCGCGCGCGGGAAGCGCGCCGGTGACCAGGCCGCGGCCGAGGACTCCTGGGAGCGCAACGAGGAGCGCCGCAGACGCAAGGAGGCGGTGTACGGGACGGCTTCCTACGTCCTGCTCTTCTGCTGCGCCGCGGTCGCCGCGGCACTCTCCTTCCACGGACTCGTCGGCTTCGGCCGGCAGAACCTCAACCTCTCCGGAGGCTGGGAGTACCTCGTCCCCTTCGGCCTCGACGGCGCCGCCATGTTCTGCTCGGTCCTCGCGGTCCGCGAGGCCAGCCACGGTGACGCGGCCCTCGGCTCGCGGCTCCTGGTCTGGCTGTTCGCCGGCGCGGCCGCCTGGTTCAACTGGGTGCACGCCCCGCGCGGCCTGGGCCACGACGGGGCGCCGCAGTTCTTCGCGGGCATGTCCCTCTCGGCGGCGGTCCTCTTCGACCGGGCGCTGAAGCAGACCCGCCGGGCCGCGCTCCGCGAGCAGGGCCTGGTGCCCCGCCCGCTGCCGCAGATCCGGATCGTCCGGTGGCTGAGGGCGCCCCGGGAGACCTTCGCGGCCTGGTCGCTGATGCTCCTGGAGAACGTACGGACGCTGGACGAGGCGGTCGACGAGGTGCGCGAGGACCGGCGGGAGAAAGAGCAGACCCGGCTCCGCAGGCGCGACCAGGTCAAGCTCGACCGGGCCCGCCTCAAGGCCATCAACCGCCAGCACCGTGCCTTCGGGCTCGGCCGCGGCGGTGGCGGCGACCGGCAGGTCGAGATGGCGGCGCTGGGCACCGCGTCGGGCGCCGGTACGGGCCCGGGTTCCGGTTCTGGTTCGGGTGCGGGCTCCGGCTCCGCGACGTCGGCCGTACAGGCCGCTGTCGCGGAGCCCGCCATAGCGGACCCGGGACAACTGCCGCTTCGACCCCGGCCCTCCCTGCAAGCCGTAAGGGGCGCTGAGCCCCGGACGGTCGACCTCACCGCTGAGGACGACACCCAGACGCTGCCCCGCCTGGACTCCCTTGAGCGCAAACTCAAGGACCTGGAGCAGCAGTTCGGCTGAACAGACACATACGGAATCCGGCGGGGTCGTCTGTCAGGCGGCCCCGCCGTTCAGTTCGAACCAGACCACCTTGCCCATCCCGTGCTCCTCGACCCCCCAGGAGTCGGCAAGGGTCTGGACGAGGACGAGCCCCCGGCCGTTCGTACCGTCGTCGGCGGGCGGTACGCGCGGCCGTTCGAGCCCGGGGACGAAGTCCCGGACCTCGACCCTGAGCTGCTCGGGGACGACCGTCGCGGTCACGACGGCCCCGTGCTCGGTGTGGACCAGGGCATTGGTCACCAGTTCGCTGGTGAGCAGTTCGGCCACGTCGGAGGCGCCCGGTCCGCCCCATGTCCGCAGAAGTTCACGCAAGGCATGTCGCACCTCCGGCACCGCGGTGAGATCCGCGCATCCCACCTTCCTGAGCAGTTGAGTCGGCTGTCGTGCCTCCCCGGCCATATCCCCCACCCACACGTCGTCGAACAGGCTCACGGGGATGCATGCCCCACGGGGGCGCCCGCATTCCCCGGAAGCGCGGCGGCTCAGGGCCGCGGGACGTTGCGGAGGTTGGAGCGGGCCATCTGGAGCATGCGGCCCACTCCGCCGTCGAGCACGATCTTGCTGGCGGAGAGGGCGAAGCCGGTGACCATCTCGCCGCTGATCTTGGGCGGGATGGAGAGGGCGTTGGGGTCGGTGACGACGTCCACGAGGGCCGGGCCCTTGTGCTTGAAGGCGTCCTTGAGGGCGCCGGCGAGCTGCTTGGGCTTCTCGACGCGGACGCCGTAGGCCCCGGCGGCGCGCGCGATGGCCGCGAAGTCGGGGTTCTTGTTCGTCGTGCCGAACGAGGGCAGCCCGGCGACGAGCATCTCCAACTCGACCATGCCGAGCGAGGAGTTGTTGAACACGACGACCTTCACCGGCAGGTCGTACTGCACGAGGGTGAGGAAGTCGCCCATGAGCATGGAGAATCCGCCGTCACCGGAGAGCGACACGACCTGCCGGTTGCGGTCGGTGAACTGCGCGCCGATGGCCTGCGGCAGCGCGTTCGCCATCGAGCCGTGGCTGAACGAACCGATGATCCTGCGCCGCCCGTTGGGCGAGAGGTAGCGGGCCGCCCAGACGTTGCACATTCCGGTGTCCACCGTGAAGACGGCGTCCCCGTCGGCGAGTTCGTCGATGACGGAGGCGACGTACTCGGGGTGGATCGGGACGTGCTTCTCGACCTTGCGCGTGTACGCCTTGACGACGCCTTCGAGGGCGTCGGCGTGCTTCTTGAGCATCTTGTCGAGGAAGCGGCGGTCGTTCTTGGCCCGGACGCGCGGGACGACACAGCGCAGGGTCTCGCGGACGTCGCCCCAGACGGCGAGGTCGAGCCGGGAGCGCCGGCCGAGGTGCTCGGGCCGGACGTCCACCTGGACGATCTTCACGTCGTCGGGCAGGAAGGCGTTGTACGGGAAGTCCGTGCCGAGCAGGATCAGCAGGTCGCACTCGTGGGTGGCCTCGTAGGCGGCTCCGTATCCGAGGAGTCCGCTCATGCCGACGTCGTACGGATTGTCGTACTGGATCCACTCCTTGCCGCGCAGCGCGTGGCCGACGGGTGCCTTGACCCGCTCGGCGAACTGCATCACCTCGGCGTGCGCGCCCGCCGTGCCGCTGCCGCAGAAGAGCGTCACCCGGTCGGCCGCGTCGATCATCCGGACGAGCGCGTCGATCTCGTCGTCACCCGGCCGGACGGTGGGGCGGGAGGTGACGAGCGCGGTCTCCGCCGCCTTGTCCGGGGCGGGCAGGGAGGCGATGTCGCCGGGCAGCGAGACGACGCTGACGCCGCTGCGGCCGACGGCGTGCTGGATCGCCGTCTGGAGCAGGCGGGGCATCTGCTTCGGGTTGGAGATGAGCTCGCTGTAGTGGCTGCACTCGCGGAACAGCTGGTCGGGGTGGGTCTCCTGGAAGTAGCCGAGGCCGATCTCGCTGGACGGGATGTGCGAGGCGAGGGCCAGGACCGGGGCCATCGAGCGGTGGGCGTCGTACAGGCCGTTGATGAGGTGCAGATTGCCCGGGCCGCAGGAGCCGGCGCAGGCCGCGAGGCTGCCGGTGATCTGGGCCTCGGCGCCGGCGGCGAAGGCCGCGACCTCCTCGTGCCGCACCTGGATCCAGTCGAGCGAGGGCGTGCGGCGGATGGCGTCGACGACCGGGTTCAGGCTGTCGCCGACGACGCCGTACAGACGCTTCACGCCCGCGCGCACGAGGATGTCGACGAACTGTTCTGCGACGTTCTGTTTGGCCATGGCTCCATCAACACATGACCCGGCGCGTTACGCCTCCCAGACGCCCACCCCCGTACGGTCGTCGGCGTAACCGGTCACCCTCAGCTGGGTGTCGGCGAGGAAGGCGGCGAGGCCGGGCGCCTCCTGGCCGGCCCAGCGGGCGGCGAGTTCGCGGGCGAGGGCGGGCTCGCCGCGCATCGGCTCGGCGAACCCGGGCGAGGCGAGGAGCAGGGTGTCCCCCGGGCGGGCGACGGAGGCCCGGAAGCGGAACGGCTCGGCGGGCGGCGGCACCGGGTCCTCGACGATCGGGCCCGGCGCGGTCGTGACGCCGAGGTTCATGGTGAGCCGGTCGCCCTCCTCCTCGCTCTCGGCCGCCGGCGGGGTCGGTGAGCCGAAGCCGGGGACGGGGGCGCCGGTGGCGGCCGCCGGTTCGGGCAGGAGCGGTTCGATGTCCTGCCAGGCGCCGTCGCGGAGCCTGAAGAGGCCGCCGGCGCCGATCCCGAAGAAGACCCGCGTACGGCACTCGGGGTCGGCGGGGACGAGGAGGCAGCGGAGGGTCGCGGTGTACTCGTCGGGGGCGAGGCCCCGGTCGGCGGCGCGGGTGCGCAGCCTGCCGTAGGTGCGGTCGGTGAGCCGGTGCAGTCCCGACTTGAGGTCGCCGCGGCGGCCCGTCCTGATGTCCTCCGAGAGCCGGGCGTGGCTGCGGCCGACGGCCTCCGCGATCCACTGGCAGGCGTCGGCGGCGGCGAGGTGGGCGTCCTCGGCGGTGCGCGCGCCCGCGGCGACGGCGACGAGGACGAGCGCGGCCTCGTCGTGGCCGAAGCGGGCGGTGAGCAGGGCGTCGCGGCGGGGTTCGCCCCGGTAGCGGGCGGAGTCGCCGCGTACGGAGGCGGCCCGCAGGGTGCAGGTGCCGTAGCGGGCGCCGTCGAGGACGGTGTCGGCGACCAGTTCGTCGAGCTCGCCGGGGCGGGCGACGGGGAGGGCGGTGGGTTCGGCCTCGTAGGTCGGCGGCCTGCTGCCGACGAACCCGGCCGCCCGGGGGCGGGGCACGGGGACCTGGACGGTGAGGTCGGCGTCCTGGACGGTGAGGTCGGCGCCTGGACCGGTGTCCGGGTCGGCGCTCCGGGCGGTGTCCGGGGCCTCATCGGCCGGGGGCACCGGCACCTGCACGGTGGGCGTCTCGACCGGTGGAGCGACCGGGGGCGGCGGACCGGGGAAGGAGCGCGGCCCCGTCTCGGGGGCCTCCCAGGGCGCCCTGTCGGACGGGACGGGCGGCGCCGCCGCCGTCCGGGGGCCGTCCGGCTTCGAGACCGGGTTCGAGACCGGGTTCGAGACCGGGTTCGGGGCCGGGTTCGGGGCCGGGTTCGGGGCCGGGTTCGGGGCCGGGCTCGGGGCCGGGCTCGGGGCCGGGCTCGGGGCCGGCTTCAGGACCGGGCCGGGGCCCGGCGGGCCCGTGGTGGCGCGGGGCGCCGTGGCGAAGTGGTCGTCGAGTGTGTCACCCGAGACCGTCGGGGCCGTGTCCGGCGCCGACTCGTCGTAGAGCTTGTCCCACCAGTTGTCCCCCTGCTGAGTCATGCCCTTATTGTCCACCGCGCACGGCGCCCGAAAACGGACATCAGGAAAACCGTTGCTGCGAAGGGGTGATCCGCCGGGCGACCCCACCCCCCACGGGAAGGACGCCCGGCGGACCGTCGTGATCAGCGCACGTCGTAAGCGCGGACCACGGTCTGGGTGACGGAGTTGCCGTTGGCGTCCGTCAGTTCGGTCCTCAGGGTGACGGGCTTTCCGGTCGCGCCCGTGTGGTTCACGGTCGCGGTCCAGTCGCCGCCCTGCTGAGAGACCCGCGCTTCGGTCCAGGTCGTGCCCCCGTCGTAGGAGTACGAGAGCTTGGCCGAGGTGAGCGCTGCGGGGGTGTAGCCCGCGTGACCCGTCGCGGTGAGGCCGATCTGCTGGCCGTCGGTCGCGGCGAGGGTCTTGAGTCCGTCCTCCGGAAGGTCGTACCGGGGGAAGAGAATCGGGATGCCCTGAGAATAGACGCTCTCGTCAAGCTTGGAGGTGAATTTCCACACCGAGTTGACGGAGGTGGAGCGGGCCCACACCCTGCTGCCGATCTTCGTGGTGTTCTGTTCGAGCGTGTACGTCCCCGCTTCGGACGGTACTTCGAACACCCCGAACGGCCAGGCGCTCGTACCGAGGCGCTCGCCGTCGCGGCTGAGGCTGACGTTGCCGATGTCGCCGAAGGAGCCCTGCTCGGCGTGGTGGGTGTTGTCGCCCCACATGGCGTCGGCGAAGCCGATGAGGTTGCCCTGGCGCTCGGCCACGAGGACCGGCTTGCCGGACCTGTCGCGCGGGGCGGTGGGGGCGAGGACGCCGTCGTACCAGGCCTCGGTGCGCCTCTCCCCCGCCGTGTAGGCGCGGGGCGTGCCCATCATGAACTCGCCGAACGGGAAGCTGCTGCTGACGGCCTGCTCCCAGCGGGTCTCACCGGGCGTGTAGTACTCGGTGCGGGTGCCGGGGACCGGGAGCGGCTCGATCCAGCTGAAGTAGACGCTGGTGCCGTTGGGCCGGACGGCGGCCGGGCTCTCGATGAAGTCCGTCGCGATGCCGGCCGAGCCGTAGGTGGCGTCCGTACGGCCCAGGGAGCCGTCGCGGACCCGGTAGTTCCTCTCGCCCCGGATCGCGCCGGTCTCGGGGAAGGCGAGGCTGTAGACGTACGGGCTCTTCGCGGTGGCCTGCCAGGCGAGGGTGACCTCGCCCGCGGCCAGCTTGGCGAGGAGCTGGGCCGCCTCGTCGGCGGGGACGGCGAGGGCGGCCAGGCCGAGGCCGGTGAGGGAGCCGCCCGGGTACCAGCGGTCCGGGGTCGAGTGGTGCAGGACCACGGCGACGGCGCCGGCGGCCTTGGCGTTACGGGCGACGGTGCCCGCGTTGGTGGAGTCGTCGGGCAGTCGGACGAGGGCGATACGGCCCTGGACGCCGGCGGCGTTCAGTTCCTCCGGGGTGCCGGTTCCGGCGTCGACCAGCCGGGCGGAGCCGGTGCCGTCGAGGTTGTCGGAGCCGAGGGAGCCGGTGACCGGGTGGAGGGTCAGGCCGTCGGTGGTGCGCAGCGAGGTGATCTTCGGGGCGGCGGCGCGCCAGTAGCTGCCGAACTCGAAGTCGCCCTCGTCGGTGGCGCCTTCGACCGAGGCGTAGTAGCCGCGGATGGTGCGCGGTCCGGCGGCGGTGCCGGAGTGCAGCCAGGTGTCGTCCCAGGAGCGGGAGAACGCGAGGGTGGCGCCCCGGAGTTCGGCGGCCTTGTCGGTGTTCACCGACAGCTTGTGGGCCTTGCGGGCGTCGAGGACGACGGTGGTGTCCTTCTTCAGCTCCACCTGCGGGCGGCCGAGGTAGCTGAGCGAGTCGTTCAGCTTGGCGCCCGCGCCGGCGTCGGGGGTGGTGACGAAGGAGGAGAGGAAGTAGTTGCCGGGGCGCAAGCGGTAGACCTGGTCGGTGGCGCCGTCGTTGAAGCGTCGCTCGCCGCTGGCGTCGTCGGTGCCGATGACGTCCAGGGACGAGGCGCCGTCGGCGGGCTTGCCCTGACGGTCGATCAACTTGACGCGCAGGGTGACTGTTTCGGGCTCGACGTAGAGCGAGAACGGGGTCGAGACGTGGATGCCGCCGGGGCCGGTGGCGAGGACGCGGCCGGTGACGTCGCCGTACTGGGCGTGCTCCAGGCGGGCGTCGGGGGCGAGTTCGAGAGGGACCTGGACGGTGGCGCCGGCCGGGACGGTGACGGTGCGCTTGCCGAGGCGGGCGACCGAACTCCACACGCGGGATCCGTCGTTGCCGGTGACCTTCTCGACGGCGAGGTTCAGGGTGACCGGGGCGCCGGAGGTGTTGGTGTACGGGACGGAGACCGTGGTGCGGTCGCTGGATTCCTGCGGCCAGTTGAACGTCCCGCCCTGGACGGCGGAGGCGCCGAGGACCGTCTGGTCGACGGCCGCCTTGACGTCGAGGCGGCCGCCGCCGACCTCGCGGACGTCGCCGGGGAGGTCGCTCTCGGCGGAGGAGACGAGGGCGGCCTTGATCTGCTGGGCGGTCCAGTCGGGGTGGCGCTGCTTGACGATGGCGGCGGCGCCCGCGACGTGCGGGGTGGCCATCGACGTACCGGACATGGACTGGTAGGCGTACACGCCCCGGCCGCCGGCGGCGGCGGCGGAGATGGCGACGCCGGGCGCGGCGATCTCGGGCTTGAGGGTGTGGTTGACGATCGTCGGGCCGCGGCTGGAGAAGTACGCGGTGGAGTCGTCGCGGTCGGTGGCGCCGACGGTGAGGACGCTGGGCGCGCAGCCGGGCGAGGAGACCGTGTTGAGGGTCGGGCCCGAGTTTCCGGCAGCGATGACGAACAACGTCCCCTTGTTCTGGGCGAGTTCCTCGGCCGCGGTGCTCATCGGGTCGGTGCAGTCGGTGGGGACGGAGCTGCCGAGGCTCATGGAGACGACGTCGGCGCCCTGGGCGACGGCCCACTCCATGCCCGCGATGATCCAGGAGGCGGCGCCGGAGCCCGAGTCGTTGAGGACCTTGCCGTTGAGGAGGTCGGCGCCGGGGGCGACGCCCTTCTTCCTGCCGTCGCTCGCGGCGCCGGAGCCGCCGACGGTGGAGATGGTGTGGGTGCCGTGGCCCTGGTGGTCGCCGGCGGTCGCCGAGTCGGTGAAGTTCTCCGAGACGGTGACGCGGCCCTTGAGGTCGGGGTGCTCGGTGTCGGCGCCGGTGTCGAGGACGGCGACCTTGGTGCCCGTGCCGTCGTAGCCGGCGGCCCAGGCCTCGGGGGCGTGGACCTGCTGCGTCGACCGCTCCAGGGTGGCCTGGACCTTGCGGTCGAGCCAGAGCTTCTCGATGCCGGCGGCGGAGCGGGCGAGCGGGGTGTCCACGTCGGCCCAGAAGGTGGCGGCCTGCTTCTTGTCGGCCTTGAGCGCGACGCCGTCGACGGTCTTCAGGACCTGGCCGCGCTGCGCGCCGCGCGGGGCGGCGGGGACGGAGCGGGCGACGTCGGAGCCGTAGACCGCGATCAGGGGGAGCGTGGCGGTGGCGGCGTCGTCGTAGCCCTGGCGGACGAGTCCCGTGACGTTGAAGAGCTCCTCGTCGACGCGGCCGGCGGCGAGCGCGTCGGCGGCGTCCTCGGGATAGACGTACAGGTCCTGGCCGGAGCGGCGGGTCTGGACGAGCGGGACGCTGCCGTCCTCGCGCGGCAGCGCGGTGGCCGCCGGGTTCCCTGCGGCGTCGTGGGTGACGAGGACCCGGTCGCCGGTGACCAGGGTCACCGTGGCGGTCCGGTCCCCGGCGCGGGCCGAGGCCTCGCTGCCTACCAGCGGTCGCTTGCCGGCCGTGCCGTCCTGCGGCTCATTCGCCATGGACGGCGCGACCGCGGTGACGGCCAGGACGACGGCGGTCGCCGCCCCCAGGGCCGTACGCGAAATCGGGCGCATCGCTCTCCCCATCTGATTCCGGAAAAAGGGCACAAGACGCCCGGCTCCGGGAGCTGTTGGTGCTGCGGTGGCGCCACATTGGCAGAGGTGAGGGCGGTACAGGGATGATGGGCAAGGCGGGAATACGCCGTGGCCGTTTCCCGCCAGGTCACCAACGGAACGAATGCCTCCGGTGAAGGTCCCGAGAAGAACCGGGGCGTCCGCCGGACGCACGGCGAGGGGTGGGGCAACCATGCTGGGAGCGATAGGGCTCGACGAACGCCAGGAGTCCGCGTACCGCGCACTGGTCGCGCTGGGCGCGGCCGAGGTCACCGATCTCGCGCACCGGCTCGCCATGCCCGAGCGGGACACCGAGCGGGCGCTCCGCCGACTGGAGGCGCAGGGGCTCGCCGCGCAGTCCTCGGCGCGGACCGGACGGTGGGTGGCGGCGCCGCCGGGCGTGGCCCTCGGCGCGTTGCTGACCCAGCAGCGCCACGAGCTGGAGCAGGCGGAGCTGGCGGCGGCGCTGCTGGCGGAGGAGTACCGGGCGGAGGCCGAGGAGGCGGCCGTCCACGACCTCGTGGAGGTGGTCACCGGCGCGAGCGCGGTCACCCACCGCTTCCTCCAGCTCCAGCTGGGGGCGACGGAGGAGGTCTGCGCCCTGGTCACCGGGAAGCCGATCGCGGTCACCGGGATGGAGAACGACGCGGAGGAGCAGGCCGCCGGGCGGGGCGTGCGCTACCGGGTGGTGCTGGAGCGCGAGGTGCTGTCCCTCCCGACCGGGCTCCTCGAACTGTCGGCGGCGCTCGGCCGCGAGGAACTGATCCGGGTCGCCGACCGGGTCCCGACCAAGCTGGTGGTCGCCGACCGCTCGCTGGCGATGGTGCCGCTGACCGGGCGGGGCGCGGAGCCGGCGGCGATCGTCGTGCACGCGAGCGGGCTCCTCGAATCGCTGATGGGCCTCTTCGAGTCGGTGTGGCGGGACGCGCTGCCGCTGCGGCTGGGCGCGGGCGCGCAGATCGCCGAGGACGAGGCGCCGGGCCCGGACGTGATGGACCTGGAGATCCTGTCGCTGCTGCTCGCCGGGATGACGGACGCGAGCGTGGCCAAGCAGCTGGATCTGGGGCTGCGGACCGTGCAGCGGCGGGTCAAGGGGCTGATGGAACTGACCGGGGTGACGACCCGGCTCCAGCTGGGCTGGCACGCGTACGAGAAGGGGTGGGTGGCCCGCGGCTGAGGCGGGGGCGTATGGCAGGGTGAGCGGCCGGTTCCGCATACCAGCCCCTCGGGAGCATCTCCTCATGAACGCAAGGCGCCGCCGCGCGCTGCTCACGGCCGTCCAGCCGCTGCTCGAAGCCGGGGAGCGGGTCGAGGTGACGACCGTGGTGAACCTGAGCACCGTGTCGGTGGGCCGCACCGCGGTGTTCGCGGTGGCGTCCTCGATCCTCTCGGCGGGGACGATGGCGGTGATACCGGCGCCGGTGCCGATGTACCTGACGATGACGGACCGCCGCATCCTCGTCCACCGGGCGGACCCGGTCTTCGCCAAGCCGGTGGAGCACACCCTGACGCTCTCGCGGGCCGGCCTGGTCCGCTCGGCGATCAGGGAGCGGTTCCTCAACTCCTCCTTCGTCGTCTCCTCGCCCGAGGGCGGGACCGGTCTGCGGATCGTCTTCCCGCTGCTCGGCCGCAAGGAGCGCGACGCGGTGGCCGCCGCGCTGCCGCTGGCGGGCTGAGCCCGGCCCGGCCGAGGCGGGGCGGAGCCCGGTCCAGGTCGGACCTCCGCCCCGCTCCCTCCCCCGTCCGCCGCACGCGAGCGGCGCGGACGGCCGTTGTGGGGGACGCTGGGCAGCGTGGGTCTGTGGCAGCTCCTGATGGTCGCGACGGTGATGCTGCTCGGTCTGTTCGGGGTGCTGACCCCCGGCGTGCCGGGAACGTGGCTGGTGTGGGCCGCCATGCTCTGGTGGTCGCTGCATGAGCGGACGGACCTCGCCTGGATCCTGCTGGCCTCGTCGACCGGTCTGCTGCTCCTCACGCAGGTGGTCGTCTGGCAGCTCCCGCCCCGCAGGTTCCGGGGCGTCGGCATCACCCGGCGGATGATCGTGTACGCCGGCCTCGGCGCGCTCCTGGGCTTCGTCCTGGTCCCCGTCCTCGGCGCGGTCCCCGGCTTCGTCGGTGGGATCTACCTCGCGGAACGCCTCCGCCTGGGCGGCCACGGCCAGGCCGGGGCGGCGACCAGGACGGTCATGCGCGCGGCCGGCACGAGCATCCTCGTCGAGCTCTTCGCGTGTCTGCTGATCGTGGGGGCGTGGGCGGGTGCGGTGCTCTGGGGCTGAGCCGCCCTTACCGCGCGGTCGCGAGGTAGCGCGCCGCGTACGAGCGCCAGGGGCGCCATTCCTCCGCTTCCGGAACACCCACCGGGAGGACGTCCGGGTCGCCGAGAGCCCGCATCCGGATGAGGGCCGCCGCCTCGGGGGTCACGCCGGGGACGGCGAGGAGCGTGCGCTCGGCCTCGTCGCGGTCGGCACCCGGGTCGAGGCGGACGGCTCCGTCGACGAGCGCGCGGGCCAGCGGCCCCGCGACCGGGTGGCCTGTCAGGTCGGCCGGGGCCGGGAAGAGATGGGTGAGGCCGCCGCAGGCGGTGGCCAGGGGCGTGCCGTGCGCCTCGACGAGCCGGGCCGACTCCTCGGGCCCGAGGAGGGTCCGCAGCGCGAACTCCTCCGGCTCGGCCGTCCCCGGGGACCGGACGCCGGGCCGGGCGGTCACCTCGGCGGCGAGCCCGGGGGCGGCACCGAGGCGCTCGGCCACCGCGTACGGGTCGGCGTCGAGGTCGAAGAGGCGGCGCAGCCGGTGCACGGCGGTCGTCAGGTCGCGCAGCTCGGTGAGGCTGATGCGGGCCTCCAGCCAGTGCCCGGCGGACCGCTCGTCGACGGAGACGACGCCGGTGCCGTACGGGAGGCGGAGCGTGCGCCGGTAGGTGCGGGCGCCGGGCGCGCCGACGGTCTCCTCGACGCGGGGCACGGCCTCGGCGGCGAGCAGGTCGAAGACCTCCCCGGCGGCGTACGGCCCCCGGTGGGCGAGCCGTAGCGGGACCCCGGCGGCGAGCGCGGTGCGGCCTCCGGCGCCGCCGCCCGTCTCCTCGCGCAGGGCGGTGGGGGTGCGGGCGTAGACGGCGCGGATGGTGTCGTTGAACTGGCGGACGCTGGCGAAGCCGGCCGCGAAGGCGATCTCGGTGACCGGCAGGCCGGTCGTCTGGAGCAGCAGGCGCGCGGTGTGCGCCCGCTGGGCGCGGGCGAGGGCGACGGGTCCCGCGCCGAGTTCGGCGGTGAGCTGGCGCTGCACCTGCCGGGTGCTGTAGCCGAGGCGTCCGGCGAGACCCGGCACGCCCTCGCGGTCGACGACCCCGTCGCCGATCATGCGCATGGCGCGGCCGACGACATCGGCCCGTACGTCCCACGCGGCGGAGCCGGGCACGGCGTCCGGGCGGCAGCGACGGCAGGCGCGGAAGCCGTGGCCCTGGGCGGCGGCGGCCGTGGGGAAGAACGAGACGTTCCGCCGCTTGGGGGTGACGGCCGGGCAGCTGGGCCGGCAGTAGATCCCGGTGGTGCGGACGGCGAAGAAGAACTCGCCGTCGAACCGGGCGTCCCTGCTGCTGACCGCCTCGTAGCGGGTGTCGTCGTCCCTCATGCCTCCCAGTGTGCGGGACCCGACGACCCCCGACTCGCGGATTTCGGACACGACGCTCAGTGCCTGGGCGCGGGGCCGGACCATGGCGGGCGCCGCTGCCCGGGGCACGAGGCCTGGACCACGACACGAGCACGGCGCTACGGGCCCGGGACTCGCTCCCGGGCCACGACACGGCGCTGCGGGCCCGGGTGCGGGGCCCGGGCCACGACACGACGCGGCGCCGCGAGTCCGGGCACGGGGCCCGGGCCGCGACGCGGCATCGTGTTTCCTATCGGACGCGACCGCGCTTGGCCTCCATGGCGGCGCGTCCCTCCGCGCCCTTGCGCTTCCAGTCCTTGAGGATCTCGGAGCGCATCCGGGCGTCGGTCTTGGCCACGATCCGCTGGTTCTCGCGGAGCAGCTTGCGGTAGCTCTCCAGCCGGCGGACGGGCAGCGAGCCGTCCTCGATCGCCGCCGCCACCGCGCAGCCGGGCTCCGCCTCGTGGGCGCAGTCGTGGAAGCGGCAGTCCGCGGACAGCTCCTCGATCTCGGAGAAGACCTGGCCGACGCCGGTCTCGGCATCCCAGAGGCCGACCCCGCGCAGCCCGGGGGTGTCGATGAGGACGCCCCCGCCCGGCAGGACGAAGAGGTTGCGGGTGGTCGTGGTGTGGCGGCCCTTGCCGTCGATGTCGCGGGCGGCCTGGACGGTCATCACGTCCGTGCCGACGAGCGCGTTGGCGAGGGTCGACTTCCCGGCGCCGGAGACGCCGAGCAGGACGGTCGTCCCGCCCGAGACCACCGCGGAGAGCACGTCGAGGCCCTCTCCCGTGGTGGAGCTGAGCGGCACGACCTGCACACCGGGGGCGACCGTCTCGACGTCCTCGACGAGGTAGGAGAGCCCGACGGGGTCGGGCACGAGGTCCGCCTTGCTGAGGACGACGGTCGGCTGCGCACCGGACTCCCAGGAGTCTGCCGACTTACGCAGCAGTGCCTCACCGCTCGAACTGGACATCGCGAGCGCGAGGAACCGTTCGATCCGCCCGAGGTCGAGTTCGACCGCGAGCGACACGCAGATGACGATGTGATCGATGTTAGTGGCCAGCACCTGGCCTTCGGAACGCTTGGACGACGTCGACCGCACGAAGGCTGTACGACGAGGAAGAATCGTGCGTGCGTACCGCGGGTCACCGCCCTCGGGATCGACGGCGACCCAGTCGCCCGTACACACGACCTTCATCGGGTCACGGGGAACGACGAACTCGGTGTCGGCCCGGACGACGCCGTCAGGGGTGGCCACATCACACTGGCCACGATCGACACGGACGACCCGGCCCGGGACCAGGCCCTGGGCGGCGTACGGGGCGAACTCGGCCTCCCAGGCCTCGTCCCAGCCGTAGACGGCGAGCGGGTGCTGGACAGCGGAAAGGGAAGACGGGCGGAGCGGAGCGTTGAACAAGGGGAACCCTTCGAAGGGTGGCCCCGGCGGCGCGCTTGAGCGCGCGGAAGTCGAGTGGGTGTCAGCCGGAGACCACGGGGGTGGGAACGATGAACTCCTGAATGCGGGCAGAGCCCGTCACCGTGACAGTCATCAATGTCCTCACCTCCTGCTTCTTCTCAACGAACCAACACCGTGCCCTGGGCAGCGACACA
The DNA here is from genome assembly GCF_053607625.1 of Streptomyces sp. NPDC055103. Classification (NCBI taxonomy): domain Bacteria; kingdom Bacillati; phylum Actinomycetota; class Actinomycetes; order Kitasatosporales; family Streptomycetaceae; genus Streptomyces; species Streptomyces sp. NPDC055103. The sequence goes on along the minus strand of NZ_JBSGTX010000033.1, from coordinate 52,626 downwards.
GCCGCGCCCTGGAACGAGCAGAACCATAGCCCGCCCCAGGGCACGGCACCACCGATTAGATTCCGGGCCTCACCCGGAGACGTCGACAGCGGGTCTGTCAATCGAACGATTTACAGTCCTGAGCCTTGCCGTTGCCGTCGGCGCTTGGAAGGTGGTCGGACGCAGGGCGGGACAAAACCTGCGGAAGACGATCAGGCGGGCGTAGACCTGGCACGTGCTCTGGTAGCCGCGCTCTTGAACCAGCCGGCGGATCGAGGAGGACATTCGCACTGCGAGACCCGAGCTGGTCGTCCTCCTACGGGGCCCTGCTCCCCGAACTCGCCCCACCTCCCGGAGTGGTGGCCACGTCGGCACCGACACCATCAGCACCGCACAGCCGCCCACGACGGTGTTCCGGATGAGTGAGGTCAGGAGGTGATTGCGGCGTGGTGGCCAGGGCTCGAGACGCGGGCCGGATAAGGGTCTGACATGACGACGTTTCGCCTGCGCCGGCGTCCGGCTCTCCTCGGTCTGGCCGCCGCCGTGCTCCTGGCCGCACCGACCGCGATGGCAGCCACGCCACCAGCCCCCTCCCGCGGCGCCCTCGCGGAATCCCTGACCTCGGCCGACGGGAAACCCTCTCCGTCGACCGACACCGACCGGCAGGTCGAGAGGTTCAAGCACCAACTGGCCAGATCCGGCTACGTCTCGCAGTCGGGAACCGAGGCCGTCTTCGACCTGAACAAGAGGTACTGCGAGGGCGCCGTATTCAGCGCGATGTGGCCCAATCCCCAGTCGCCCTACATCGTCACCGGCATGCCGGAGGTCCCGGGCCAGGCACCCAACACCAACCCACCCGCGACGTGGCGCCTGCGGCAGGACGAGGCCATCGTCCTGATCGGCACCACGCCGCCGCCGGAGGAGTACTTCTCCTTCGACCTCACCATGCTGAAAGGCTCCCTGCCCACCGGACCGCTCCTGTGGACCTCCGTGGGCGACCCGATCAACAACAGGACCGTGCGCACACAGGGCCGGACACCGTACGACCGGCCGTTCGCCCTGGTGATCACCGGTAACGGGCGCACCCGGGCGGAGGTGAACAGGATGCTGGACGCCTCCGGGCTGGCGCGCGCGACGAACAACATGACGATCCCGCCGGCCATGTACCGGCTCGGTCTCGACCAGGATGCCGACCAGTTCCTGCTCGGCATGCGGACAGCCGTGGCCGAGCCCGGCTTCGAGAAGGCGCTCGACGACTACCGCGCCACACCTCCGCTCCAGGTCTTCCGGGTACGGCCGCAGAGCAACTCCGGGGACGAGACGGCGCCGGTGTACGCCCCCGATCCGCTGCCCGTTCCTCGCCTGCGTGTCTCCGGGACCGGGGCCACCGAACTCGACCTCAACCCCACCCTGCAACTGCTGCGCCAGCGGATCATCGACGCCCACCCGGGTTACGAGGCCCATGACGAAGTGGTCGAGCGCGGCTTCGAGGAGTCGAACCCGGGACTGCAGGGCAACCTGTTGATCGATCCGCCCACCACGGGGGTGGGCGCCCTCTCCAACGACGCCGACGACCCGATCACCCGGAACTTCAGCCTGCCGGACGGTTCCTTCGTCGTCGCGTACGGCACGAACCACGCGGCCACCCGCCAGGCGACCTACTCGAGCGCCACCCTTTACGCCGACGCCAAGGCCGCCGTGGCCCTGGCTGCCAAGAACAACCGTGAACTACAGGGCAGCGCGGACGACTTCATCCACGACCAGCCGCACGCGGACCAGCTCTACGCCTGGACCTTCAGCCGCGCCGGCGACACCGGACCGGCCGGCCCGCACGTCACCGCACTCCCGCCCACCGGCACCGACTTCTGCGCACAGTACGGCACCAACCGGCCCGTCGACATGAGTACCCTCCGATTCGTAGCACGCGCCTACATGCAACCCGACACCCTCACCCGCCCCGCCCTCTCCTCACTACTCCTCGACCGGCTGCTCGTCTTCACACCGAAGAAGTAGGGCGCCGGCAGGGCGAGCAACGGTCCGCCGTCAGGGGTTCCCGTCGTTCCGCTCTCGAACGGTGCCGGTCGAACGGGAGTCTCGATCGGATGATCACGGTCGGCGCCGGGAAGGAGAACGGGGCGCGTCCTCCGGAAGGCGCCGGCACCCCTGAGCCGGTGTGGCGCCGTCACACCCGCGCCACGAAATCACGCTCGTCAACGCCGGTCGCCCGGGCGCCACGCAGCCCGCGGGTGAGGGACGCGAGGACGCGCACCGGTTCCAGCGATCGTGCACTGAAAACGCCCGTGCGGCACCTCGATCGATCCGAGGGCGCCGCACGGGCGAGGGCTGGGGGGAAACAACGCCCCGTCCCCGGGGTTCCTCGGCTGCGTCCCCAGAGCCACATCCCAGGGGACCCCGCAACCACCGGGTGCAGGGTCTTCGGGGGCTGCGGCGGGCTGCGTCTTCGCCTTGTATCGCAGATGGATGGCGGCTCCGCCGACCCCGGCGGCGCGGGCCACCTGGTCCAGCGGCATCCGGCTGAAGCCCTGCTCGGCGAGCAGGGTCAGTGCGGCGGCCAGGGCCGCCGTCTCCTTGTCCGGGCAGCGGGGTCGTCCTGCGGTGCCGCGGCAGCGCTCCACGTCCGTCCTCTTCACGCCATCACCATCGACACTTGTAATACCGAACCGCTCGGTTTAGATTCGAAGGGATGCGAGACGTTCCCCCGTCGCGGCGTCTCACCACCCCGGAAGGACCCCTCCATGCGTTACGCAGTTCTCGGCACCGGCATCGCCGGCCGGACCATCGCCACCAAGCTGGCCTCCGTGGGCCACGAGGTCACCATCGGCACCCGCGACCCCAAGGCCACGCGCGCTCACAGCGAGCCCGACGGCTACGGCAGCCCACCGTTCGCCGAGTGGCTCGCCCACCACGACCGGATCCATCTGGAGACGTTCGCCGACGCGGCCGCCTGGGGCGAGACGGTCGTCAACGCCACCGCCGGCGCCTCCACCCTCCAGGCCCTGGAAACGGCGGGCTTCGCGAACCTGGCCGGGAAGGTGCTCATCGACATCGCCAACCCGCTGGACTTCTCCCAAGGCATGCCCCCGTCGCTGAACCCGGTCAACACCGACAGCCTCGGCGAGCAGATCCAGCGAGCCTTCCCCGAGGCCAAGGTCGTCAAGACCCTCAACACCATGAACAGCCAGATCATGGTCGACCCGTCGCGCGTCGCGGGCGAGCACTCCGTGTTCGTCTCCGGTGACGATGCCGACGCCAAGCAGGCCGTCACCGACCTGCTCGTCTCCTTCGGCTGGCCCGAGAGCAGCGTCCTCGACCTCGGCGACATCAGCACCGCCCGCGGTACCGAGATGCTGTTGCCGATCTGGCTGCGCCTGTGGGGCTCGCTCGGCCACGCCGACTTCAACTTCCACATCGCCGGAGCCTGAGCCTCACCGGGCCGCACGGCGCGGACTCCCCGGAGCTCCACCGGCCGACCCGCAACGCCGCCCCGCCCCTGCCACCGAGAGAGCCACCGGTATGCGCACCCTCGCCGTGGACGGCCCCGACGGCCCCGAGACCCTCCATCTGGCCGATGTACCGATGCCTGATCCGGTGCCCGGCAGGTGCGTGTCCTTGTCGAGGCATGCGGGCTGAATCCCGTCGACTACCAGATCGCCGCCACCGGCCATCCGGACTGGACGTGGCCGCCCGTAGCAGGTCGGGACGTGGTGGGCATCATCGACGCGCTCGGCCCGGAAGTGACCACGACCCACAATGGACAACGCGTCGCCGACCACGGCGATCTGCGCCGTCAGCGCGGGTTCGCCCAGTACGCCGTGGCCGCGGCAGCCGCCCTGGCTCCGGCACCGGCTCGCCTGGACGCCGTCACTGCCGCCGCTTGGTGTCAGTACCGAACCGCTCGGTGCGGATTTCGCTTATCCTGGCCGAATGGGTGACACCGAGACCAAGAGTGCTGGGCGGCCGCGTTCGGCCGAGAAGGACGCCGCCATTCTCCAGGCGGCACTGGAGCTGCTTGCCTCGCACGGCTACACCCGGATGAGCCTGAGCCAGGTCGCCGCCGCCGCGGAGGTCAGCAAGTCCACCATCCATCTGCGCTGGAAGACCAAAGCCGACCTCCTCACCGCAGCCCTCGCGGCCCTGCGCATGACCGACGCCCCTCCCACGAGCGGCGACACCCGCACGGATCTGATCGCCGTCCTGGAAGACTTTGCCGCCACGGTGGAACGCGTGCGCGGCATGGCACTGATCGGCACCTGCCTCGCCGAGGAAGCCCACACCCCCGATCTCCTGTCCCTCCTGCGTGAACGCACGGTCCTCCCCCGCCGCGCCCTGCTGCGCGAGGTCCTGGAACAGGCCCGCGACCGGGGCGAGATCCAGCCCGGTGCCGACCTCGAAGCGTCAGTGTCCGCGCTGCTGGGCCCCTTCTACGCCGACTACATGGCCGGCCGCGGCGGCCACACCGGCTGGGCCGATGCCGCCGTCGACCTCGTGCTGGCGGGCCTGCACCGGACAGGCGGGTGAAGCGGGGCCGTGCCCCAGTGGCTCCGTGCCGCCCTGATCGCGGTGACCGCGCTGTCCGTCGCCCCGCTGGCGACCGGGTGCGTCTCGGCGACGGGTGAATCGTGACCCTCTGACGGCGGATCGAATCCGACGCACTCTGTGGTCCCTGCATCAACCTGATCTTGATCGGAGATCGGGAGGAGAGAGTGATTCTTGGAGAGGACCGGGCAGGAGGGACTGCCGAGAACGCCACCACGAGGCCGGCGGCGAGGGACCGGCCGAGCATCGTGACACAGCGCCGAGCGCGACTCCTCGGAGCGGACACGAGTTTCCACGCCGGGCGGTCAGCCTCAGATCACCACACCGCTCGGCTGGTCGCCCCATCAGAGGCCGCAGACGGGTGAGCTCCGCCTGTTCCAGGGGATCGGCGTGAGGACGCCGGACTCCACTCGCGTGACGCCTCGCGAGACCCGCGCGGTCCGTACCCTCACCCTCACTGGCCTCAGCCTCGACTTCCTGCCCGCAGAAGGCGAGGCCCACACGAGCCTGGGCTGCGCGCTGAGGAAGCCTCTCTCCGCTGCGTGTTCGCGCCGCTCTCCCAGGCCAGGGCGAGGAAGCGCTCGATCCGGCCGAGGTCCAGCTCGACGGCGAGCGAGACGGTGATGACGGCGTGGTCGACGTTGGCCGCGAGGATCTGCCCTTCGGACCGCTGGGAGGAGGTGGAGCGCGCGAAGGCCGTACGGCGCGGCAGCAGCGTCCGTACGTAGCGCGGGTCGCTGACGCCCTCGGGGTCGACGGCGGCCCAGTCGCCGGTGCAGACGACCCGGAGCGGGTCGTGCGGGGTCACGAACGCCGTGTCGGCGCGCACGATCCCGTCGGCGGTGGCGATGTCGCACTGCCCTCGGTCGACCCGGACGACCCGGCCGGGGAGCAGTCCCTGAGCCGCGTACGGGGCGAAGGCCTCGGCCCAGCCCGAGTCCCAGCCGTGGGCGTCGAGCAGCGCGGAGGAAGAGGTGGTGGAGGAAGACGGAACGGAAGAACGGAAAGACAAGGGGGACCCTTCGAGGGGCGGCCCCGGCGCCTAGGACAGCAGAGTGAGTCAGCCGGTGGCCGCGGAGGTGGTGTGGAGGAACATCCGCGTGCGGGCGAGGCCCATCGTGATGACAGCCATCGGTCACACCTCCTGTGTCTTTTCGCGATCTTGTACGCCAACCACCGTAGCGGGAGCCCCCGGAACCCGCCACGGGTTTTTCGCCGGGTCTTTTCCGGCGCGCTCCCCCAAGGTGTCCGGCGGGGTGTCAGGTCAGGGTGAGGACGGTCAGCAGCACAGCGGTGAGGAGCGCTCCGGCGAGGAGGGCGGGGGTGCCGGGGGCCGGGGTTCTGAGCCGGGGGGCCGTCGGGAGGTCGTCCGTGCGGACGGCGGCGCGGGCGCGGGCCAGTTCGGCGGCCGGCGGGCGCGGGGGAAGGTCGACGAGCCAGGGGCGGCGAGGGTCGTGGCGGACGAGCGCCGCGCGGTGGACGCGGACGTCCTGGAGGTCGACGGGCTGCCGGACCTCTATGCGGTACGGGGCGCGCCCTTCGGGGAGCACGGTCAGGTCGAAGCCGAAGTCGGTGCCGCGGGCGGTGAGGGAGTGGAGCCGGGCCGGCACGTGGACGGCGCCCGCGCCGGAGCCGAGGTCCTGGGCGACACCTGGACGGTGCCGCAGTCGCGCCGTACCGAGCGCGAGGAGCAGGGCGACCGTGCCGTCGAGCCCGAGCATCATGACCCAGCGCGGCCCGTCGAGCGCGCCGTGGACGAGGGCGGTGACCACGACGGCGGCCGGCGCGGCCACGAGGAGCGTGCCGGGCGCGAGGAGCCGCCACAGCAGCGCGCGGACCGGGACGCGGCTGTCGCCGTGATCCGGGCCGTACTCCTCGTCCTCGGTGTCCGGGTGCCGGCCCCGGCGGCGCAGCGCCCGCACCGCTCCGGCGACGACGAGGACGGCGCCGAGCGCGGCCAGGCCGTATCCGGCGACGACCGCGTGGTCGTCCTCCCGGCCCACGAGGAGCCCGAACGCGGCGAGCAGCGCGGCGAGACCGGCGCCGGCGAGCCCCAGGAAGGGCGCCGCGAACAGGGCGGCGCCCAGGGCGGAGGGCGCCGCGAGGAAGAGCGCCCCGCCCGCGAGCTGGTTCGTGCCGCAGCCGTCGGTGTCACAGGTCCAGCGGACGCCCGAGCGCTCGGTGGCGTGGACGTGGCAGAGGAACCAGGTCTGCCAGAACAGCAGGACGGCCGCCGCGGCCCAGGGCCAGGACGTCCTTCCGTACGAGCGCGTGCGCATGGCCCGACCGTAGCCCGCGGGTTCACCGGTCCGGGAGGCCTCGGCGGGGATCGGTCCGTCCCGTCACCGCCCCCGTTCCTCGTACATCCTTCGAGGCTACGACGGGGCGGTGTGCCGGCTCATTCCTTCTCCCAGCCCGAGTGGATGCGTGACTTCACGTCGTCCGGGGGCAGGAACTTGGACCAGCGCTCGGGGAACTCGGAGGGCATGTCCGGGTCGTCCTCGTCGACGTCGTCCGCCTCGGCGCGGACGCGGGCGACCAGCTCGGCGGCCTGGACCGCGCGGGCCCGTTCGTTGGCCTCGCGGGCCGCGGCGGTGGCGACGGAGGGCCAGACGCGGTCGATGGCGGCGTTCACCGCGGCGCCGACGAGGACGGCGAAGGCGGAGATGCCGATCCAGAGGAGGACGGCGATGGGCGCGGCCAGGGAGCCGTAGATGGTCGGGCCCTCGACCTGGCTGGTGAGGTAGATGCGCAGCAGGAAGCTGCCGAGGACCCACATGCCGAGCGCGACGAGGGCGCCGGGGATGTCCTCGATCCACGGCGATCTGACGGGTACGGACACGTGGTAGAGCGTCGTGAGGAAGGCGACGGAGAGCAGGATGACGGCCGGCCAGTACAGGACGGCGACGACCTCCGTCCCCCAGGGCACCAGTTCGACGACCCGGTCGGGGCCGACGACCGCGAGGGGCAGCACCACGGCGCCGATGATCAGGGCCACGATGTAGAGCAGGAAGGCGAGCAGGCGGGTCTTGACGATGCCGCGGTGGCCGTCGAGCCCGTACATGACGGTGATGGTGTCGATGAAGACGTTCACCGCGCGCGAGCCGGACCAGAGGGCGATGGCGAAGCCCAGGGAGACCAGTTCGGGGCGTTTTCCCTGGGTCACGTCGTCCAGGAGGGGCTTGGCGATGTCGTGGACGCCACGGTCGGAGAGGACCGTTCCGGCGGCGCGGAGGATGTTCTCCTCGATGCTCGCGACGGTGTCGGTGTTGGTCCAGTCGTCGGCGTAGCCGAGGAGGGCGATCAGGCCGAGGAGCAGCGGCGGCAGCGACAGCAACGTGAAGAACGCGGCCTCGGCGGCGAGGCCGAGGATGCGGTACTCGATGCACGAGTTGACGGTGTCCTTGAGGAGGAGCCAGGCCATCTTCCGCTTCGAGACGTTGCGGTAGAGGACGCGCGCTCGGTGGAGCCTGCTCCAGGGCCGCCGCTCGGGCCGATCGGGTGTTTCGCTTGCTGCCTGCACCTGCTTACCGTATCGGCATGGCAGCGAGCACCCACACCGTGACCAACCAGGCTCCGCCCCTGGTGGGATACGACGTCTTCACGTCCGACCGGACCCTGGCGGAGGCGGTCGAGCGGCACCTCGCGCCCGAGGTCCTGGCGGAGGCCCGTGACGAGCTGAGCCTGCTGGGCCGGGCGACGGGGTCCGAGCAGGTCAGGGAGTGGGGGGAGCTCGCGAACACGTTTCCGCCGCGGCTGCGGACCCACGACCGGTACGGGAACCGGATCGACGAGGTCCATTTCCATCCGTCCTGGCACCGGCTGCTCGGCAAGTCGGTCGGGGCCGGCCTGACGGACGCGTGGGGCCGTCCGGGTGGTCATGTGCGGCGCGCCGCCGGGCTCCTGGTGGTCTCGCAGGCGGAGGCGGGACACGTCTGCCCGGTGTCGATGACGCACGCGTCGGTGCCCGCGCTGCGCGCCGAGCCGGAGCTCGCGGCCGTGTGGGAGCCGGCGGCGGCCTCGCACGTGTACGAGCGGGAGCTGCGGCCCGTCGCCGAGAAGCCGGGGGCCCTGCTCGGGATGGCGCTGACGGAGAAACAGGGCGGCAGCGACGTCCGGACGAACCGCACGGAGGCGCGTCCGCTGGCGGCCGACGGGGAGTACGTCCTGACGGGGCACAAGTGGTTCTGTTCGGCGCCGATGTCGGACGCCTTCCTGGTCCTGGCGCAGGCGCCGGCGGGGCTGACCTGCTTCCTGCTGCCGCGGGTCCTCCCCGACGGCTCGCGCAACGCGTTCGCGATCCAGCGGCTGAAGGACAAGCTGGGCAACCGCTCGAACGCCTCCGCCGAGGTGGAGTTCGACGGGACGACGTGGGCGCGCCGGGTCGGCGAGGAGGGGCGCGGGGTCCGGGCGGTCATCGGGATGGTGGCGGCGACGCGGCTCGACTGCGTGCTCGGCTCGGCGGCGCTGATGCGGCAGGCGGTGGCGCAGGCCGTGCACCACTGCGCGTACCGCGAGGCCTTCGGCGGGGTGCTGATCGAGAAGCCGCTCATGCGGAACGTCCTCGCCGATCTGGCCCTGGAGTCGGAGGCGGCGACGGTGCTCGCGATGCGCCTGGCGGCGGCGTACGACGCGGTCGAAGGCGCCACCGCAACCGACGCCTCCGGCGAAACCGACGGCAGCAACCACGCCGAGCGTGAGCAGGCTCTGCTCCGCATCACCGTGCCGGTGGCGAAGTACTGGGTGACGAAGCGGTGTACGCCGGTGGTGGCGGAGGCCCTGGAGTGCCTGGGCGGCAACGGGTACGTGGAGGAGTCGGGGCTGCCGCGGCTGCTGCGGGAGTCGCCGCTGAACTCGGTCTGGGAGGGCTCGGGGAACGTCCAGGCGCTCGACGTGCTGCGGGCGCTGCGAACCGAGCCGGCCTCGTTCGACGCGTTCCTGCGGGAGGTAGGGGCGGCGCGGGGCGCGGACCACCGGCTCGACCGGGCGATCCGGGACCTGCTGGGCGAACTGGCCGACCTGGAAGGGGTCGAGGCGCGGGCGCGGCGGCTCGTGGAGCGGATGGCGCTGGTGCTCCAGGGCGCGCTGCTGGTGCGGTGGGCGCCGCCGGAGGTGGCGGACGCGTTCTGCGCGTCGCGGCTCGGCGGGGACGGCGGTACGACCTTCGGGACGCTGGCGCACACGCTGGACCTGCGGGCGGTGGTGGAGCGGGCGCGGGTGGCGGTGTGAGACCCGCCGGCGCCTGTCTGACCGTTCCCTTCGGACAGGTCCTGGGGCCGATGCCCTCGGGGGGGCGGCAGGGCTGAGCCGCGCGTACCAGGGGTGGACCCGTCGGGGTCGGCACGCGCGGAGAGCGGGGGTGGTGCTGCGCCGACACGGCACCACCCACCGCTCGCACCACCCTCACCCACGGGGCCGGTAGGTCGCCAGAGTTGCAAAGGGTTGCAGGATTACCCGAACCGGGCCTCGCCGGGCGTCCCCGAACGGCACCATGGGCAGCGACACTCCGGACATCTGCCCTGCGCAGAACCGATACAGCACCACGGCGCACCACGGGTGGCTGGGAGAGACCGATGAAGAACACGCAGCTCGACATGAGGCGGCTGGCCGCCATGGACGCCGCCCAGGCCGCCCGGCTGCTGCACCGGGTCCGTGACGCGACCCTCGCGGGCCGTACGCCGCCGATCGCGCCCCGCGCGGAGATCGACGCCTCCTGGCAGCGGATGGCGCGGCTCGGCCTCGACCCCGACCAGGGGACGAGCAGCGTGCTGCTCCAGCGGGACGAACTGGAGCAGCGGCGCAGGAGCACACTCCTGTCCGAGGTGATGCAGACGCTCAGCGGCGGTCTCGCCGGCATCGCCGACACCTCTCTCCAGATCATGGTGGTCACCGACGAGAGCGGCCGGGTGCTGTGGCGTCAGGGAAACCTCGCGGTGCTGCGCCAGGCGAACGGCATCTGCCTGGAGGAGGGCGCGGCCTGGACCGAGCACACGACCGGGACGAACGCGGTCGGTACGGCGCTCGCCATGGGCCGGGCCGTGCAGGTGCACTCCGCCGAGCACTACGTGCACACCCTGCACAACTGGACCTGCGCCGCGGCGCCCGTGCACGATCCCCGCGATCAGCGGCTCCTGGGGATCCTGGACGTGAGCGGCCCCGCGTCCAGCTTCCATCCGGCGATGCTGGCGCTCGTCGCCTCGGTCGCGCAGCTCGCCGAGGCCGAGATGCGGGAGCGGCACCGCCGGTCGGTCGAGCGGCTGCGGGCGGTGGCCGCGCCGATCCTGTGCCGGGTGGGCGGGCGGGCCGTGGCGGTCGACGTCCACGGCTGGACGGCGGCGGTGACGGGGCTCGCGCCGGTCGACCGCATCCCGCTGCCCAAGTCCTTCCGCGCGGGCCGGGTATGGCTGCCCTCGCTCGGGGTGTGCGCGGTGGAGCCTCTGCCCGGCGGCTGGCTGCTGCGGGTCGAGGAGGAGACCCTGCCGGTGGACCCCGGCGCGGGGGCGGCGAGCCGGGTCGTGCTCGACCTGAGCCGGCCGCGCCGCTGGACGGTGGCCGTCTCGGGCGAGGCGGGCAGCTGGCAGCAGGAGCTGAGCCCGCGGCACGCGGAGCTCCTCTACGTCCTGGCGCTGCACCGCGACGGGCGGACGGCGGCGGAGCTGGCCGGCGACGTGTTCGGGGACCGTACGAGGACGGTGACCGTACGGGCGGAGATGTCCCGGGTGCGGCGGAACCTCGCGGGGGTCCTGGCACACCGGCCGTACCGCTTCCGGGAGGAGGTCGCGGTGGAGGTCCTCCGCCCGGAGCGCCCGGCGGACCTGCTGCCGCACTCGACGGCGCCCGCGGTCAGGGCGGCACCGACGGCCCGGGAGGCGTAGGGCCGATCCAGGCCCGGGAGGCGTAGGGCCGATCCAGGCCCGGCTCGCCACGGACCGGCGTCCCACTCCTTGGACACCCCGCCCGTCGGGCGGCGGAGAGAGACGCCCCCGGTCGCCTCTCCGCGCGGCCGCGTGATGCGATGGGCTCATGCACATCACGCTCACCACCTGGTCCCTCGAACAGACCTCGCCGTCCGACCTGCGCCCCTCACCCGCCCCGGAGGGCGACGACATCACCATCGCGCGGGCCGAGGTGCCTTCGGCGGAGTACAGCCGCTTCCTCTATACGGCGGTCGGTGGCGACATCAGCTGGAACGACCGCCTGGCGCTCACGTACAAGCAGTGGCAGGAGATCGTCGAGCGGCCGGGGGCCGAGATCTGGGTGGCGTACGACCGGGGGACGCCGGCCGGGTACGTGGAGCTCGACCCGCAGCCCGACGGCGTCGTGGAGATCGTCTACTTCGGCCTGATCCCCGCCTTCCGGGGGCGCCGGATCGGCGGTCACCTCCTCTCCGAGGGCGTGCGGCGCGCCTGGGACCTGGCCGAGCGGTGGCCAGAGCGCGAGGCGACGAAGCGCGTCTGGCTGCACACCTGCTCGCTCGACGGCCCGCACGCGATGGCCAACTACGAGCGGCGCGGCTTCCGGCTCTTCGACACCAAGGTGGAGGAAGTGGAAGAGTCGGAGACCCCCGGACCGTGGCCCGGCGCCCACGCCTGAGACCCGCACCGACCATGAGAAGGGGCCCTTCAGGGCCCCTTCTTCGTGACCCAGAACACAGCATCTCGCATATCGAGACACTAATGTCCATATTGCGGACGATGCTGGACTGGGTCCAAAGTCCCGTGACACGCTTCCGTCATGTCTGGAACTGGAACTGCCTTGGTGAGTCGGCGGCACGTCGACCTCGGCCGCATGTCCAGCGCCATCTGTCCGGCGCGCTGACACCACCAGCATCGCCGCGATATCTCCTCTGCCCGACCCTGCTGCGCACTGACGCGCCACCCTCTGACCTCTGCGCGAGTGTGCAGGTCAGAGCCGCCCTCTCGCAGTCCCGAAGGACAAGACGCCATGGCCGCCACCCCGGAAAACCCCACTCCCGCCGCCGCCCGCCGCAAGAACGGGCGCCACCGTGGCGAGGGTCAGTGGGCCGTGGGGCACTTCACCCCACTGAACGGCAATGAGCAGTTCAAGAAGGACGACGACGGTCTCAATGTGCGGACACGCATTGAGACGGTCTACTCGAAGCGCGGTTTCGACTCCATCGACCCCAACGACCTGCGCGGACGCATGCGCTGGTGGGGCCTCTACACCCAGCGCAAGCAGGGGCTGGACGGCACCAAGACGGGTGTCCTGGAGCCGGAGGAGCTGGACGACGAGTACTTCATGCTCCGGGTCCGCATCGACGGCGGCCGGCTGACCACGCAGCAGCTCCGGGTGATCGGCGAGATCTCCGAGGAGTTCGCCCGCGGCACGGCCGACATCACCGACCGGCAGAACGTCCAGTACCACTGGATCCGCATCGAGGACGTCCCCGAGATCTGGAACCGCCTGGAGGCGGTCGGCCTGTCGACCACCGAGGCCTGCGGCGACACCCCGCGTGTCGTCCTCGGCTCACCCGTGGCCGGGATCGCCGAGGACGAGATCGTCGACGGCACGCCCGCCATCGACGAGATCTACCGACGGATCGTCGGCAACAAGGACTTCTCCAACCTGCCCCGCAAGTTCAAGTCCGCGGTCTCCGGCTCGCCGCTGCTCGACGTGGCGCACGAGATCAACGACATCGCGTTCGTCGGCGTGCGTCACCCGGAGCACGGCCCCGGCTTCGACGTGTGGGTCGGCGGCGGTCTGTCGACCAACCCGAAGCTCGGGGTCCGGCTCGGCACCTGGGTCTCGCTCGACGAGGTCCCGGACGTGTACGAGGGCGTCATCTCGATCTTCCGCGACTACGGCTACCGCCGGCTCCGCAACCGCGCCCGCCTGAAGTTCCTCGTCGCCGACTGGGGCCCGGAGAAGTTCCGCCAGGTCCTGGAGGACGAGTACCTCCAGCGCAAGCTCGCCGACGGCCCCGCCCCCGAGCAGCCCGCCGGCCAGTGGCGCGACCACGTCGGCGTCCACCGGCAGAAGGACGGCCGGTTCTACGTCGGCTTCGCGCCGCGCGTCGGCCGGGTCGACGGCGCCACCCTCACGAAGATCGCCGAGATCGCCGAGGCGCACGGCTCGGGCCGGGTCCGCACCACCGCCGAGCAGAAGATGCTCGTCCTCGACGTCGAGGAGGCGCAGGTCGAGGGGATCGTCTCCGCCCTGGAGTCGCTCGACCTGCGGGTCACCCCCTCGCCGTTCCGGCGCGGCACGATGGCCTGCACCGGCATCGAGTTCTGCAAGCTCGCGATCGTCGAGACGAAGGGCCGCGGCTCCTCGCTCATCGACGAACTGGAGCGCCGGATCCCCGAGTTCGACGAGCCGCTGACGATCAACATCAACGGCTGCCCGAACGCCTGCGCCCGCATCCAGGTCGCGGACATCGGTCTCAAGGGCCAGCTGGTCCTGGACGACGACGGCAACCGCGTCGAGGGCTACCAGGTGCACCTGGGCGGCGCGCTCGGCCTGGAGGCCGGCTTCGGCCGCAAGGTCCGCGGCCTCAAGGTCACCGCCGCGGAGCTCCCGGACTACGTGGAGCGGGTCCTCAAGCGCTTCCAGGCGGAGCGCGAGGACGGCGAGCGCTTCGCGACCTGGACGGCCCGCGCCTCGGAGGAGGCACTCTCATGAGCGAGCGAGCCGCACCGTTCCACTGCCCCTACTGCGGGGACGAGGACCTGCGTCCCAACGAGCAGGGCCACGGCGCCTGGGAATGCGCCGCGTGCAGCCGGGCCTTCCAGTTGAAGTTCCTGGGGCTGCTCGCCCCGGGCACTTCGGGCACCACCCCTGGAAGGGAAGCGATATGACGGTCACTCAGGTCCAGCAGGACATCACCGCGGCCGACCTCAAGGCACTCGCCGAGCAGGCCGGCCGCGATCTGGAGGACGCCTCGCCGCTGGAGATCCTCCGGTGGGCCGTGGACACCTTCGGCGCGCGCTTCTGCGTCACCTCCTCCATGGAGGACGCGGTCGTCGCCCACCTCGCCTCGCGGGTCCGGCCCGGCGTGGACGTCGTCTTCCTCGACACGGGTTACCACTTCGAGGAGACCATCGGCACCCGGGACGCCGTCGACGCCGTCATGGACGTCAACGTCATCACCCTGACGCCGCGTCAGACCGTGGCCGAGCAGGACGCCGAGTACGGCGCGAAGCTGCACGACCGCGACCCCGACCTGTGCTGCGCGCTGCGCAAGGTCAAGCCGCTGGAGGAGGGCCTGACCGCGTACAGCGCGTGGGCCACCGGCCTGCGCCGCGACGAGTCCCCGACCCGGGCGAACACCCCGGTCGTCGGCTGGGACGAGAAGCGGCAGAAGGTCAAGGTCTCCCCCATCGCCCGCTGGACGCAGGACGACGTCGACGCGTACGTCATGGAGCACGGTGTCCTCACCAACCCGCTCCTGATGGACGGTTACGCCTCCGTCGGCTGCTCACCCTGCACCCGCCGCGTCCTGGAGGGCGAGGACGCCCGCGCCGGACGCTGGGCGGGCCGCGCCAAGACCGAGTGCGGGCTGCACGGCTGATGACCACCACCCCTCAGACCTCCCACACCTCCCAGGAGAACCACGTGACCGGTGCCACCATCTGGCTCACCGGCCTGCCGAGCGCCGGAAAGACCACGATCGCGTACGAGCTGGCCGGCCGCCTCCGCGAGGAAGGCCACCGCGTCGAGATCCTCGACGGCGACGAGATCCGCGAGTTCCTCTCCGCGGGCCTCGGCTTCACCCGCGAGGACCGGCACACCAACGTGCAGCGCATCGGCTTCGTCGCCGAGCTGCTCGCCTCGCACGGCGTGCAGGTTCTCGTACCGGTCATCGCCCCGTACGCCGACAGCCGCGAGGCGGTCCGCAAGCGCCACGCCGCCGAGGGCACCGCCTTCGTCGAGGTGCACGTGGCCACGCCCGTCGAGGTCTGCTCGGTCCGCGACGTCAAGGGCCTCTACGCCAAGCAGGCCGCCGGCGAGATCAGCGGCCTGACCGGCGTCGACGACCCGTACGAGGCCCCCGAGACGCCCGATCTCCGGATCGAGTCCCAGAACCAGACCGTGCAGGAGTCCGCGGCACAGCTCCACGCGCTGCTCACCGAGAGGGGTCTGCTGTGACCACCGTCGTCAACGTCCACGAGGCGACCGACAGTCCGTTCGCGCTGTCGCACCTCGACTCCCTGGAGTCGGAGGCCGTCCACATCTTTCGCGAGGTGGCGGGCGAGTTCGAGCGGCCGGTGATCCTCTTCTCCGGCGGCAAGGACTCCATCGTCATGCTGCACCTGGCGCTGAAGGCCTTCGCCCCGGCGCCGGTCCCCTTCACGCTGCTGCACGTCGACACCGGGCACAACTTCCCCGAGGTCCTCGAGTACCGCGACCGCGTCGTCGCCCAGCACGGGCTGCGGCTGCACGTCGCGTCCGTGCAGGAGTACATCGACGCGGGCAAGCTGCGCGAGCGCCCCGACGGCACCCGCAACCCGCTGCAGACCGTCCCGCTGACCGAGGCGATCCAGCAACACCGCTTCGACGCGGTCTTCGGCGGCGGCCGCCGCGACGAGGAGAAGGCCCGCGCCAAGGAGCGGGTGTTCTCGCTCCGCGACGAGTTCTCCCAGTGGGACCCGCGCCGCCAGCGCCCCGAGCTGTGGCAGCTCTACAACGGCCGCCACGCGCCCGGCGAGCACGTCCGCGTCTTCCCGCTCTCCAACTGGACCGAGCTGGACGTCTGGCAGTACATCGCCCGCGAGGGCATCGAACTGCCGGAGATCTACTTCGCCCACGAGCGCGAGGTCTTCGCGCGCAGCGGCATGTGGCTGACGGCCGGCGAGTGGGGCGGCCCGAAGGACACCGAGACGGTCGAGACGCGGCTCATCCGCTACCGCACCGTCGGTGACATGTCCTGCACCGGTGCCGTCGACTCCGACGCCACCACGCTCGACGCCGTCATCGCCGAGATCGCCGCCTCCCGCCTCACCGAGCGGGGCGCGACCCGCGCCGACGACAAGATGTCCGAGGCCGCGATGGAAGACCGCAAGCGCGAAGGGTACTTCTAGCCATGACGAGCACGACCGAGCAGTTCGCCGAGTTCGCCGACGTCTCGGCGACCACCCTGCTGCGCTTCGCCACCGCCGGCTCCGTCGACGACGGCAAGTCCACCCTGGTGGGCCGTCTCCTCCACGACTCCAAGTCGGTCCTCACCGACCAGCTGGAGGCCGTCGAGGCCGCGTCCCTCAAGCGCGGCCAGGAGGCGCCCGACCTGGCGCTCCTCACCGACGGTCTGCGGGCCGAGCGCGAGCAGGGCATCACGATCGACGTGGCGTACCGCTACTTCGCCACCGCCCGCCGCCGCTTCATCCTCGCCGACACCCCCGGGCACGTGCAGTACACCCGCAACATGGTGACCGGCGCGTCGACGGCCGAGCTGGCCGTCGTCCTCGTCGACGCCCGCAACGGCGTGGTCGAGCAGACCCGCCGACACGCCGCCGTCGCCGCCCTGCTCCGCGTCCCGCACGTGGTCCTGGCCGTGAACAAGATGGACCTCGTCGACTACGCCGAGCCCGTCTTCGCCGCGATCGCCGAGGAGTTCACGACGTACGCCTCCGAGCTCGGCGTCCCGGAGATCACCGCGATCCCGATCTCGGCGCTCGCCGGCGACAACGTCGTGGAGCCGTCCGCGAACATGGACTGGTACGGCGGCCCGACGGTCCTCGAGCACCTGGAGACGGTCCCGGTCAGCCACGACCTGACGGCCTGCCACGCGCGCTTCCCCGTCCAGTACGTGATCCGTCCGCAGACCGCCGAGCACCCCGACTACCGGGGCTACGCCGGTCAGATCGCGGCCGGTGCCTTCCGGGTCGGCGAGCGGATCACCGTCCTGCCGTCCGGGAAGACCTCCACGATCAGCGGGATCGACGCCCTCGGCGAATCGGTGGACATCGCCTGGGCCCCGCAGTCGGTCACGATCCGGCTCGCCGACGACATCGACATCTCGCGCGGCGACCTGCTCGCCCCGGTCGGTGACGCCCCGGCGACCACCCAGGACATCGAGGCGACGGTCTGCCACGTGGCCGACCAGCCGCTCACCGTCGGCCAGCGGGTCCTGCTCAAGCACACGACCCGCACGGTCAAGGCGATCGTCAAGGACATCCCGTCGCGGCTGACCCTGGACGACCTGTCCCAGCACCCGAACCCCGGGCAGCTGGTCGCCAACGACATCGGCCGGGTCGTCGTGCGCACCGCCGAGCCGCTCGCGCTCGACGCGTACGCGGACTCCCGCCGTACCGGTTCCTTCCTGCTGATCGACCCGGCGGACGGCACTACCCTCGCGGCCGGCATGGCGGGCGAGTCCTTCGCCACCGGCAAGGCCGTCGCGGCCGTCGAGGACGAGGAGGGGTGGGACTTCTGATGTTCCAGGACATCTACGCCACCTTCGCCAAGGAGGGTGGTCGCGTGGGCGGCGGCACCCTCGGGACGGGCCAGGGAGGTGTGGCGCGATGTTGCGCGCCGGTCTCGACGCACCGCGCGAGCGGTGCACGCCGGCTCCACCCGCTCCACCCCGAACGACATAGACGCAGACTTCGCAGAAGTTGAATCGAGGGGACTCCTTCCCGTGCCTGCCACCACCCGTACCACCCTGCGCCGCAGCCTCACCACCGCCACCGTTTTGCCACTGCTGATCGGCGCACTCGTCTCCTGCGGCTACGGCTCCCAGGCCAAGAGCGACGAGAAGAAGGTGGCTGCCGTGGGCGCGAAGCTCTCCGCCGACACCGTACGGCTCGGGTACTTCCCCAACCTCACGCATGCCACGGCGCTCGTCGGCGACCAGGAGGGCTTCCTCCAGAAGGAGTTGGGCGGCACGCAGCTGGTGTCCACCACGTTCAACGCCGGCCCGTCCGAGATCGAGGCGCTGAACGCGGACTCGATCGACATCGGCTTCATCGGCCCCTCGCCGTCCATCAACGGCTACGTCAAGAGCAAGGGTTCCAACCTCCGCATCATCGGCGGCTCGGCCTCCGGCGGCGTGAAGCTCGTGGTGAACCCGGCGAAGATCAAGACCCTGGACGACCTCAAGGGCAAGCGGATCGCCACGCCCCAGAAGGGCAACACGCAGGACGTCGCCTTCCTCAACTGGATCGCGGAGAAGGGCTGGAAGGTCGACTCCGCGAGCGGCAAGGGCGACGTCGCGGTGGTGCGCACGGACAACAAGACGACGCCGAACGCCTTCAAGTCGGGCTCCATCGACGGCGCCTGGGTGCCGGAGCCGACCGCTTCCAAGCTCGTCAGCGACGGGGCGAAGGTCCTCCTCGACGAGTCCGACCTGTGGCCGGACAAGAAGTTCGTCATCACGAACATCATCGTGTCGCAGAAGTTCCTCACGGCCCACCCGGACGTCGTCGAGGCCTTCCTGCGCGGCGCGGTGAAGACCACCGAGTGGATCAACGCCAACCCGGACAAGGCGAAGGCCTCGGCCAACGCCAAGCTGAAGGACCTCTCGGGCAAGGCGCTGGGCGCGAAGGTCATCGACGCCGCGTGGCCGTCCATCCAGTTCACGGACGACCCGCTGGCGGCCACGCTCCAGGCCCAGGCCGGTCACGCGGTGAAGACCGGTCTCCTGGAGCAGCCCGAGCTCACGGGGATCTACGACCTGAAGCCCCTCAACAAGGTCCTGAAGGCCGCGGGCAAGCCCGAGGTCTCCGACGCCGGTCTCGGCGTGAAGTAGCCAGGCGTCAGACACCAGTGCAGCAGCCCGAGTTCAGCTTCACCAGGAGGTGACGACCATGGCCACGACCGCGACGCTCGCCAAGGCCGAGGACCGTGCGGCGGTGACCCATGCCGCTCGTATCGCGCATGTCTCCAAGTCCTTCGGCGGACCCGCCGGCGGACAGCTCGTCCTCGACGACATCTCGCTCGATGTCGCCCCCGGCGAGTTCGTCACCCTCCTGGGGGCCTCGGGCTGCGGCAAGTCCACGCTGCTCAACCTGGTCGCCGGGCTCGACCGGCCGTCCGCGGGGTCCATCGAGACCCCCGGTGGCCGGCCGGCCCTGATGTTCCAGGAGCACGCCCTCTTCCCGTGGCTCACCGCGGGCAAGAACATCGAACTGGCCCTGCGGCTGCGCGGGGTGCCCAAGACCGAGCGGCGCCCCGAGGCCGAGCGGCTGCTCGACCTCGTCCGGCTCGGCGGCTCGTACGGCAAGCGGGTGCACGAGCTGTCCGGCGGCATGCGCCAGCGGGTCGCGCTGGCCCGGGCGCTCGCCCAGGACAGCGACCTGCTCCTGATGGACGAGCCGTTCGCCGCGCTCGACGCCATCACCCGGGACGTGCTCCACGACGAGCTGACCCGGATCTGGCGGGAGACGAAGGTGTCGGTCCTCTTCGTCACCCACAACGTCCGCGAGGCCGTGCGGCTGGCCGAGCGCGTCGTCCTCCTCTCGTCCCGGCCGGGCCGGATCGCCCACGAGTGGACCATCGACATTCCGCAGCCGCGCCGCATCGAGGACGCCGACGTCGCCGAACTGTCCCTCGAGATCACCGAGCAACTCCGTGGGGAGATCCGCCGTCATGGCCAGCACTGAAGCCACTCCAGAGACGCCGAGGGCACGGAGGGCCGACGACCTCGCCGGCCTGGAGGCCGGCCTGGACGCACTGGACAGCGTGCAGATCCGGCGGACCCCCTTCCGTGAGGTCCTCCTCAAGAAGGTGTTCCCGCCGCTCCTCGCGGTCGCGCTGGTCCTCGTGGTCTGGCAGCTCCTCGTGTGGGGGAAGGTCACCGACGACTACAAGCTGCCCGCCCCGTCCGCGGTGTGGGACAGCCTGACCACCATGTGGCTGGAGGGCACGCTCCTAGAAGTCCTCTGGACGAGCGTCTCCCGGGCCCTGCTCGGCTTCCTCCTCGCGCTCGCGATCGGCACCCCGCTGGGTCTGCTGGTCTCGCGCGTGCCGTTCGTGCGCGCGGCCATCGGCCCGATCCTCTCGGGTCTCCAGTCGCTGCCCTCGGTGGCCTGGGTGGCGCCGGCGGTCCTCTGGCTCGGCCTGAACGACAGCATGATGTTCGCGGTGATCCTGCTGGGCGCCGTCCCGTCGATCGCCAACGGTCTCGTGTCCGGCGTCGACCAGGTCCCGCCGCTCTATCTGCGGGCCGGCCAGACGCTCGGCGCGACGGGCGTCAAGGGCGCCTGGTTCATCGTGATGCCGGCCGCGCTGCCGGGCTACCTCGCCGGCCTGAAGCAGGGCTGGGCGTTCTCCTGGCGTTCGCTGATGGCCGCGGAGATCATCGCCTCCTCCCCCGAGCTGGGCCTCGGTCTCGGCCAGCTCCTGGAGAACGGCCGCAACGACTTCGACATGCCCGGCATCTTCCTGGCGATCATCCTGATCCTCGTCGTCGGCGTCGCCATCGACCTGCTGATCTTCAGCCCGCTGGAGCGTGCGGTGCTGCGCCGCCGCGGCCTCCTGGCGAAGGGCTGAGCCACCCCATGAACAGGCCGGTCCTCCTCGTCATCGCCCACGGCAGCCGCGACCCGCGGCACGCGGCGACCGTCCAGGCGCTCGTGCGCCGGGCCGGTGCACTGCGGCCGGGGCTGCGCGTGGAGACGGCGTTCCTGGACTTCAACCTGCCCTCGGTGATCGGGGTCCTCGACCGGCTCGCCGCCGACGGGGTACGGGACGTGGTGGCGCTGCCGCTGCTGCTGACCCGGGCCTTCCACGCGAAGGCCGACGTCCCCGCCGTCCTGCGGCAGGCGCCGCCCCAACTGCGGATCCGGCAGGCGGAGGTCCTCGGACCGTCGCCGCTGCTGATCGCGGCGGTGCAGCGGCGGTTGTACGAGGCCGGGCTCACGCCCGGCGACAAGAGCGCGACCGGGGTCGTCCTGGCCTCGGCGGGCTCCACCGACCCGGAGGCGATCGCGGTGATCGCAGAAACGGCGCGGGAGCTGCGGCGCACCGGTTGGTGCTCCGTGCGGCCCGCTTTCGCCTCCGCATCTCTCCCGCGCACGGAGGACGCCGTCCGGCTCCTCCGTACCGATCCGGGCGTCCGCCGGGTGGCCGTCGCCCCGTACGTGATCGCCCCGGGCAGACTCCCGGACCGGATCGCCGCCGGCGCGGCCGGGGCGGACGTCCTCGCGGACGTCCTCGGCCCCTCCCCCGAACTGGCCGCGCTCCTCGTGGAGCGGTACGACGGCGCCGTACGCGCCTCGGAGCGGATGGCCGCGGCGGCCATCTAGGGCGTGCCGCTCGGGATCGTCAGTCGAAGTCGAGACCGCCCGTGCGGGTCCTCTTCAGCTCGAAGAGGTCGGGGTGGGCCGCCAGGACGCGGAAGCCGTCGAAGAGTTCGGCGGCGCGTTCGCCGCGCGGGATCGCCCGGAGGACCGGGCCGAACCAGACCGTGCCGTCGACGTGGATCGTCGGTGTGCCGACGTACCCCCCGGCCTCGGGGTCCTTGCCGGCGTCGTGGCTGCGGCGGACGGCCTCGTCGTACGCCGGGTCGTGGGCGGCGGCGGCGAGTGCGGCGGGGAGGCCGAGTTCGGTGAGTGATTCGGCGACGACCGTGTCGAAGTCCTTCTGCTTCTTCTCGTGGATGCGGGTCCCGTAGGCGGTGTAGAGGGGGCGCAGGATCTCCTCGCCGTGCCGCTCGGCGGCGGCTGCCGCGACGCGTACCGGGCCGATGGAGGCGTCGACGAGTTCGCGGTACCAGTCGGGCAGGGTGTTGCCCTCGTTGTGGAAGTACAGGCTCATGACCTTGAAGCGGAGGTCGATCGGCCGGTGGCGTTCGACCTCCAGCATCCAGCGGGACGTGATCCAGGCGAAGGGGCAGACGGGGTCGAAGAAGAAGTCGACGGTGGTACGGGGCTCGGTGCGGGGCTCGGTCGCGGTGCTCGTCGTCATGCAGCTGAATCTAGCCAGCGGGTGGCCCGTCACCTTGGGCCAATGCCGAGCCCTCGGGGTGGGCCACTCGGTCGTCAGTCCTCGTGGGTCATCTCGACGAGTCTGACCACCGTGTTCCAGTTCCGGGCGGTGGCCACGAGTCCCTTGACGACGGCGGGGCGGGAGACGACGTCCCCCAGCTTCGACCGGCCGAGGCCCTCGGGGACGTAGAGGTAGAGCACGCGGTCGCCGAGGGCGAAGTCCTCCGGCAGATACGCCTCCCGGTCGATCGCGGCGAAGCGTTCCGGCTCGGCCGCGCCGGAGTAGAAGACGGCGTGGAGCTGTTTGCCCTCGAGCTCGGCGGCCGGGAAGGGGCAGGCCGCGACGACGGCCGCGAGGTAGTCGCCGTCGCGGACCAGACAGTCGACGTGGAAGCCGAATCGGCGCTCGATCGCGTCCTCCAGCTCGGCAGTGAGCTCGGCGTCGGAGGCGTTCCCGTCGGTGGTGAGGACGGCGTTCCCGCTCTGGAGGTACGTGCGGACGTTCCGGTGGCCGAGGCCTTCGAGGACGGACCGGAGCTCCGCCATGGGGACCTTGCGGTGCCCGCTCACGTTGATGCCGCGGAGCAGGGCCGCGTATGTCTTCGCCATGGGTTCACCTTAGGTCGGCCACCGCGCCGCGTGGGGGGCGGCACGGTGGCCGGTTCGAACACTCTCCGATGGGAGCGATCCTGGAGAAGACCCTTCACCCATCTGTGACTTATTCAACAAGGTTTCGTAATGACGAATCCATCATTTGCGCTGATAGCGGGCGAGGACCCGATTGCCGTCCTCCACCAGCCGCCGGCGCAGCTCGGCGGCACCGATGGCCCCGCTGTAGTACTCCTGGAAGGCCGGTGTCGCCACCTTGTCCTTCCACTCCGGGTATCCGCGCACCCCCTGCGCGGGGGCCGGCCGCAGCCGCTCGGCGACCTCGGCGCCGGTCGCCCAGCCGTCGCGGGCGGTGTGCAGGGAGGGGTCGGCGAGCGCGGCCGTGCCGGTGGGCAGCATCCAGTCGCCGCGGGCGAGCCGCACCATGTTCTCCGGCCGCAGGAAGAAGTCGAGGAACTCCGCCGCCTCCTTCTTGTACGGGCTGTCCTCGGCGATCGACAGGGTCTGCGGGGAGACGCCCTGGGCGAGCCCCTCGCTCCCCACCGGGGCGGGCAGCACCGTCCACGCGAAGCCCTTGGGAGCCTGCTGGGCGATCTGCTGCCGGTAGGCGAAGCCCAGCGGGACCATGGCGTACTTGCCGGCGAAGAAGCCGGGCAGGGTGTCGGATCCGCCGCTGCCGAGCGTCGTGCGCGGGGCGGTGTGGTCGACGACGACCTGGTCGTGGACGGTGCCGGTGACGACGGCGTCGGCCTCGGTGAAGTCGACGGTGATCCGGCCGTCCGCTCCCCGGTGGAACAGGCTGCCGCCGGCCGACACCCCGAGGTTGAGGCTGACGGAGACGGGCTCCTTGAGCGGCCAGGCGACGGCGTACCGGTCGGGTCCCATGAAGGTGGTGAGGTCCCGGGCGACCTGCCGGAACTCGCTCCAGGTCCAGGGCTTCTCGGGGGTGGGGACGCGGACGCCGGAGGACTCCAGGATCTTCCGGTTGGCGATGATCACACGGGGTTCCTGGAGGAAGGGGACGCCGTGGATTCCCTCGCCGAAGGTGGTGGTCTCCCAGCTGCGGGCGGGGATGTCGGCGCGCAGCCGTGCGGAGAGCAGCGGGCGCAGATCGGCGAGGTCGCCGCCGTAGGCGAAGTCGCCGAGGTCGTCGGCGGCGTCGTGGATGATGTCGGGCGCCTCGCCGCCCTCGAAGGAGGTGAGGAGCTGGTCGTGGACGGAGTCCCAGCTGCCCTGGACGTAGTCGATCTGGACGTCGGGGTGGGCGGCGTTCCATTCCGCCACGAGCTGCTTGTTGGCGTCGACGGACTCCTTCTGCCAGGCGAGGGACTGGAAGCGGAGGCGTACGACGCCGTCGTCGGGGCGCTCGCCGCCACCGGCGCAGCCGGTGAGGAGCAGGGCGAGCGCGGCGGTGAGGGTGAGGAGCCGTCGTCTCATGACTTCACCGCCCCGGCCAGCATGCCGCCGGTGATGCGGCGTTGGAGGAAGGCGAAGACGACGAGGGACGGCAGGGTGGCGAGGAAGGCCGCGGCGGCGAGCGGGCCGAGGTCGGCGACGCCCTCGGCGCCGAGGAAGTGGGTGAGGACGACCGGCAGGGTCTGCTTCTCGGGGGTCTTGAGCAGGACGAGCGCGAAGAAGAACTCGTTCCAGGCGGTGACGAAGGCGAAGAGGGCGGTGGCGACGATGCCGGGGACGAGCAGCGGGGCGGTGACGGAGACGAGGGTACGGAGCCGGCCGGCGCCGTCGACGGCCGCGGCCTCCTCCAGCTCGGCCGGGACGGCCTTCACGTATCCCATGAGCATCCAGAGCGCGAAGGGCAGCGACCACACCACGTAGACCATGACGAGGCCGGGGACGCTGTTGATCAGGTGGAGGTTCTTGAGGATCAGGAAGAGCGGGATGATCACCAGGACGAAGGGGAAGGCCTGGCTGATCACGACCCAGCCGGTGGCGGCCGTGGCGAGCCGGCCCCGGTGGCGGGCGGTCACATAGGCGAGCGGGGTCGCGACGACGACCGCGATGAGGGCCGCGGCGAGCGCGGCGACGAGACTGTTCCCGGCCGCCCTGAGCAGCGGCTGCTCGTCGAACGCCTGCCGGAAGTTGGCGAGCGTCGGCTCCTCCGGGATCCAGGTGGGGTGCAGCGAGGCCAGCTCGGGGGCGGGCTTGAAGGCGGTGGAGACGAGCCAGAGGAAGGGGAAGGCGAGGAAGGCCAGATAGGCGAGGAGGGCGAGGTACTGGCCGATCCGCGCGGGTCTGCTCGTCCGGAGGGCGCTCACCGGTCCTGGTCCCCTTTCAGCCGGCGTACGAGGGAGAGGGCGGTGAGCACGGAGACGGCGGCGATCATCACGCAGCCCATGGCGGCGGCGTAGCCGAACTGGCCGTACCGGAAGGCCTCCTCGTAGGCGAAGAGCATGGGGAGCCGGGTCCGGCCGCCCGGTCCGCCGCTGGTCAGGACGTACACCAGGGCGAAGGAGTTGAAGTTCCAGATGAGGTTGAGCGCCGTGATGGCGAGGGCCACCGGCCTCAGCGCGGGCCAGGTGACGGTACGGAAGCGGCGCCAGGCTCCGGCGCCGTCGAGGGCGGCGGCCTCGTGGAGTTCGCGCGGGGTGTTCTGAAGGCCGGCGAGCAGGGCGACGGTGGTCTGGGGCATGCCGGCCCAGACACCGACGACGATGACGGCGGGGAGGGCGGTGGCGAGCCCGGAGAGCCAGTCGTGGCCCTGGCCGAGGCCGAGGTCGCGGAGGGTCTCGTTGAGGATGCCGGCGTCGGGGTTGTAGACGAGCCGCCACATGATGCCGACGACGACCTCGGGCATCGCCCAGGGGACGATCGCGAGCGCCCGTGCCAGCCAGCGGAAGCGGAGCTTCTGGTCGAGGAGGAGGGCGAGGCCGAGGGCGAGCAGGAACTGGGGGACGGTGACGCCGACGGCCCAGACCAGGCCGATGCGGAAGGAGTCCCAGAAGAGGGTGTCGTGGAGCAGGTCCTGGAAGTTGAGGGTGCCGATCCAGCGGGTGGCCTGGGTGCGGCCGGACTGCGCGTCGGTGAAGGCGAGCGCGATGCCGTAGAGGAGCGGGCCGACGCTGAGGACGAGGATCGGCAGGAGCGCCGGGAGCACCAGGAACCAGGCGCCGAGGTCGGGCCCCCGGGGGCGTGTCGTGCGGACGGTCCGCGGTGTCCGCGTCCCGCCCGGCCGCTTCGTCGCGGTCGCCGAGCTCATCGATCCGACCCCCGTCTGCCGCTGCCGCGCCGGTGGGAACCCCGTCATGGTGCTGACGGGCCGTCGGGCCGTCAAGGTGACCTGCACGCCACCCCTGACCTGGTGGGAGACTTTGGCTCAAACGCACAGGTAGGGAGAGGTCGATGGACGAGGCGCGGGCGCGGGAGATCCTGGCGGCGGCGGGGCTGCCGGTCGCGGAGGCGCGGCTGCTGGCCTTCGGGGAGAACGCGGTCTTCGCCGTGGGCGACCTGGTGGTGAAGGTCGGCAGGGACGCCGAGCTGTTCGAGCGGGCCGGCCGTGAGGTGGCCCTCGCCGGATGGCTCGCCGACGCGGGGGTGCCGGCGCCCCGGGCCGCCGAGGAGAAGCCGCGGCTCGTCGACGGCCACCCGGTGACCTTCTGGCATCGGCTGCCCGATCCGGTCCGGCCCGCGGAGCCCCGCGATCTGGCGCCGCTGCTGCGGGCCGTGCACGCCCTGCCCGAGCCGGCGGGGTTCACGCTTCCCCGGCGTGAGCTGCTCGGCGGGGTGGAGCGGTGGCTGCGGCTCGCGGGCGAGGCGATCGACCCGGCGGACGCGGCCTTCCTCCGGGAGCGGCGCGACGCCTTCGCCCCGGCGGCCGCCGCGCTCACTCCGCATCTGGCGCCGGGCCCGATCCACGGCGACGCCCTCCCCCGGAACGTGCTCGTCGGCCCGGACGGCCCGGTCCTGATGGACCTGGAGACCTTCTCCTCCGATCTGCGCGAGCACGACCTCGTGGTGCTCGCCCTCTCCCGGGACCGCTACGGCCTCGACCCGGCCGCCCATGACGCCTTCACCGAGGCGTACGGCTGGGACGTGCGGGAGTGGGAGGGGTGCGCCGTACTGCGCGGCGCGCGGGAGACCGCGAGCTGCGCGTGGGTGGCCCAGCACGCGCCGACGAACCCGAAGGCGCTGGCCGAGTTCGAGCGGCGGGTCCGCTCGCTGCGGGACGGCGACCCGGAGGTCCGCTGGTACCCGTTCTGACATCATGAGCCCCGTCGAACCGGGCCGATCGAACGGGGTGTTGGGCGCGGGTGGAACTGTCCGAGGTGACTCTCGACGTCGAGGTGAGCGGTGAGGGACCGGCCGTGCTGCTCGTGCACGGCTTCCCCGACAGCCACCGGCTGTGGCGCCACCAGGTCCCGGCCCTCACGGCGGCGGTCTTCCGGTGCGTCGTCCCCACGCTGCGGGGCTTCGGCGCCTCGGACCGTCCCGAGGGCGGCCCCGAGGCGTACCACCCGGCGAAGCTGGACCAGCCGGAGAAGGTGAACGACCTGCTGCTCTCCTTCCTCAAGGAGAACGGCTGGAGCCTGTCCGGCGGATCAGGGTCGGACAGGCCCTAGAAGGGGACGGGCACGGCGCCGCGCAGGGGCCAGACCGGGTCGACGACCGCCTCCGTGTCGCCCTTGCGGCGCAGGAAGGCCTGGAAGTTCTCCGCCCAGGCGCGGTACCAGACGATCTGCCGCTCGTGGAGTTCGCCCGGATCCATCCCGGCGACCTCGGGGTGCCGCTCGGCTATCGCGACGGCGACCCGGACGGCGGCGAGCGCGTCGGCGGCGGCCTCGTGGGCGGTTTCGAGGACGACGCCGTACTCGCCGCAGACCGCTTCCAGGGTCCGCTTGCCGCGCCGGTAGCGGTCGACGGCCCGGTCGATGGTGTACGGGTCGACGACGGGTCCGATGCCGGCCCCGCCGAGCCGCTCGCTCAGCGACGGCAGTCCGTGGCGGCGCAGCTCGGCGGAGAGCAGCGTCAGGTCGAAGGAGGCGTTGTACGCCACGATCGGCACGCCCTGGTTCCAGTACCCGGTCAGGGTCTCCGCGATCTCGTTGGCGACCTCCCGGACCGGGCGGCCCTCGGCGGCGGCCCGCTCGCTGCTGATGCCGTGGATGGCGGAGGCCTGTTCGGGGATGCGGATGCCGGGGTCGGCGAGCCAGTCGCGCTGCCGGACGACCCGTCCCTCGTGGAAGCCGACGATCGAGGCCGTGACGATACGGGCCTCCAGCGGGTCGGTGCCGGTCGTCTCCAGGTCGAAGCCGACCAGTGGTTCCCCATGCCAAGCCATCGGGTCCTCCTTACGTGATCTCCCCCGTGGTGGTGACCACCCTCGCACGCACCACTGACAACGCCGCTGGGCGGTGGTCAGGAGACGGGACGAGAGTCGAGCCAGACGGACTCGAATTCCTCCCGGTACGTCTCGAAAAGTCCGTGTTCGCCGTCGGCGCCCTGCTGACCGTGGCGCACCACGCTCCGGCCGCCGCCGCGCAGGACGAGGACCGGGGCCTCCATGCCGCGGGCCTTGCGCAGGTAGGACTGCACGACACCCACCCCGTCGGGGCCGTCGCCGTCCACCAGGTACGCGGTGAAGCGGGGGGTCTCGTCGAAGACGTGGATCTGGAAGGCACCCGGGTCGCGCAGCTTCGAGCGCACCCGCCGCATGTGCAGGATGTTCATCTCGACGGAGCGGCTGAGCTCGCCCTTCTTGAGGCCGAGTTCGCGCTCGCGCCGCTTGACGGCGCTGCTCGCCGGGTTGAGGAACAGCAGCCGCGTCCGGCAGCCGGACTCCGCGAGCCGGACCATGCGGCGCCCGGAGAAGTTCTGCACGAGCAGATTCAGGCCTATGCCGGTGGCGTCGAGGCGTCGGGCCCCGCCGAAGAGGTCCTCGGCGGGCAGCTGCCGCTGGAGCCGCACCCGGTCGGGGTGGACGGAGACCACGTCCGCGTACCGGTCGCCGACGAGCTCCTCGACCGCGTCCACGGGCAGCCGGTCGGCGGACGGGACCCCGGCCCCGCTGCCGAGGATCTCCAGGAGCCGCGCGGACGCCCGCTCGGACTGGGCGAGGACCGTCAGCGAGAGCGCCCGGTTGCGGGAGACGACGTTGCGCGTGACCTCCAGCTCGTCCAGGGCGAGCTCGACCTCGCGCCGGTCGTCGAAGTAGGGCTCGAAGCAGGGCCAGTGCTGCACCATCAGCTCGCGCAGCTGCGGCAGCGTGAGGAAGCTCAGGACGTTGTCGTCGGCCGGGTCGAGCAGATAGCCCTTGCGCCGCGAGACCTCGCGCACGGCGACGGCCCGCTGCACCCACTCCTGGCCGGCGGGTCCGGCCGCGGCCACGACCCACTCCTCGCCGTGCACCGGTTCGTACACGGGCCGCAGGACGGCCGCGACCACGGCCCGCAGCCGCTGTTCGACGAGGTTCAGCCAGATGTAGGCGCGCCCGGCGCGCTGGGCGCGGGTGCGTACCTCGCCCCAGGCCTCGGCGCCCCAGTCGAGCTCCGCGCCGATCTCCACCGGCCGGGCCACGGAGACCGTCCCGGGCGGGACGGTCATCCCCGGCGGGACCGCGGAGCCGGGCGGGGCGACCGTGCCGGGCGGCACCTCGGCGGCGTCGGCCGGGCCTCCCTCGCGCCCCGCGTCACCTGGCGGCAGCTCCAGACCTCCCGAGCTCACCCGCGCACCGCCTTCTTCTGCTCCTGGAAGCCCGTTTCGACCACTCCGACAACGATCAAGGAAGGGTACTCCGCGAGCGGGAGGCGGTGCAGCAGGATCGTCAGGCTGCTCGCTCAACTCCCCAGATCGGGCTGGCCGTTCTGGGAGGCGAGATCGGCCGGAGTGAGCGGATTCATAGCGGTTACGTCCCTGGGCGCGAGCTGGAAGCCCTGCCAGTGGACCGGCATCGGCTGCTGGTCCTCGTCCCGGGCGATGTGGTGGAACCCGATGTTGACCCACACCGACGGTTTGGTCAGGGTCTCGCCGTTGACCCATTTGTCCACGCTGTCACCGGCGTTGGTCCCGCAGTTCCCGATGTTGTTGCTCGCGAACTGCTCGCAGGCCCGCGACTGGGTGAAGTACACGTCGTGCTTGGTGAAGCCGCGGCCGGCGTGGGTGGAGGTGTGGCCGGGCACGATCTCGTACGAGCGGGCGTGGCCGTCGGCGTTCTTGCCGGTGCCGCTGACCACCCGCCACCAGCGCATGTTCCTGGCGTCGCCGGCGAGCTCCTTGGTGACGGCGGTGCGCTTGGTCTTCACGGTCGGTCCGCCGCCGTTGGCGGGCGGCGCGGTGACGGTGGAGTCGAACTGCTCGATCCGGTCCTTGGTGGAGCCGTCGAGCCCGAAGTCGAGCTTCCAGAAGACGTTGTGGGCGTGGCTGGTGGCGTAGGCGCGGGCGCCCTTGCCGATGGGCCAGCCGCGGCCGTCGGTGGCGTTGTAGTCGACGGGCGAGAGGCTGCCGGTGGCTCCGACGTTGGCGCCTATGGTGCCGTCGGCGGAGAAGCGCCACTCGGAGATGTACTCGTACCAGCCGACCTTGTTCACGGTGTAGACGAGCAGGTCCTTGCCCTGCACCTGGTACACCTTGTCGCCGCCGTCGCTGGCCATGCGGTAGGCGTGGCCGCGGGCCCTGGTCGTGGTGCACAGGCCCTTGACCTGGCCGACCTCGGGCACCTTGATCGTGGAGAGGGTGCCGCCGGGGCACTCGGCGGGCTTGAGGTCCTGCAGGCCCCAGCCGAAGCCGGCGCCGGTGAGGTCGTCGTACTCGGCGGCGCCGTCGTCGTACGGCACGTGGATCTGGGCGAGCCGGGCGCTGGTGAGGACCTTGACGGGCGCACCGCCGGGCGGCTGGTAGGTGACGTGGTCGAGCGTGAGTCCGGCGTCGGTGTGGTAGCGCCAGCACATGTTCCAGACGGCGCCGCCTTCGAGTTTCTGCGTGATGCGGTACGCGGCCGAGCAGGCGGGCTGGGCGGGCGGGCGCGGCGTGGTCGTCGGGGCCGGCGGGCGGGGTGTGGTGGTCGGGGCCGGCGGGCGGGGTGTGGTGGTCGGCGCCGGCGGGCGGGGTGCGGCAGTCGCGGGTCCCGCGGCTGCCGTGGCGGTGCCGAGCAGGACGGCCGCGGTCAGGACGGCGCCCCTCCGGCGGGTGCGCGTGGTGCGCTGGGTGGACATGGGAACGTACTCCCTCGTACGGAGATGTCGTGGAACGCGGGAACCGGGTGCGGCGGTGGTCAGCCGACGCGCGTGACGGTCCTCGCGGAGAGGTCGACGATGAGGTTCCGGGTGTTGATCCAGGCCCCGTTGACGACCTTGGTGACGAGCCGGACGCACCGGTGCTCGCCGCAGTCGGCGAGCCGCGCGGGCACGTTCGCCTCGCGGTAGGGGCGGTAGACGTCGCCGTTGAACCACAGCTGCCCGGTGGTGGTGAGCGCCTTGCCCGTGGCGTCCTGGTAGTCCTCCTTGACGCCCTGGCCGAGCGGGCTCGCGAGGATGAGCTCCAGGGCCTCGCGCAGCTCCTCGGGGTGGGCGGAGGGCTGGACGCCGCGCTGC
This sequence comes from Streptomyces sp. NPDC055103, assembly GCF_053607625.1. Classification (NCBI taxonomy): domain Bacteria; kingdom Bacillati; phylum Actinomycetota; class Actinomycetes; order Kitasatosporales; family Streptomycetaceae; genus Streptomyces; species Streptomyces sp. NPDC055103. Next base: position 21,053 of record NZ_JBSGTX010000033.1, on the reverse strand, counting down.
GCGGCGGACCTCTCGACCTTCCCCGTGCCGAGGTTGACGGTCCGGGTGACGAGCTCGTCCTTGGCGTAGTCGTAGAAGCGGACCTCGGCGCGGCGCGTGCCGTCCCCCGGTGCCGGGTCGGCGAGCACGGTGCCCAGGTGCTGCGGGCCGCGCCCTCCCTCGACGTCCTGCTGGGCGGCGGCGGCCGGCGGGGTCAGCGCCAGCGACTCGGCCCTCGTGAGTTCGTCGTCGGTGAGCGGGTCGGAGCCGATGCCCTTCTCCCCCTCGGCCGGCGCCGGGGCGACGGTCGCCGGCGGCGGCACGGCGGCAGGCGCCTGGGCGCCGGGCTCCCCCTGGCCGGTGGCACCGGCCGAACCGTCCCCCGTCGACGCACCGGCGGATCCCGCGGCCCCGACCGATCCGGCGACTCCGGCGGACCCCGCGACTCCGGGTCCCGCGGTTCCGGCGGCTCCCGCGGCCCCGTTCGCCCCCGCGCTGCCCGGCAGGCTGATCGCGACCGCGACGGCGGTTCCCGTCACCGCCATGGCCGCGCCGGCCACCACCTTCCCCAGGTGGCGGCGTGCTATTTCGTACACACTTCCCCCTCTTTCCCCCTCTTGGTGCATGGTCACCCGGTAGGACGGGGCGAAGTCCTAGGAGGTTGCGCCTCTTTCGGGCAGGATCTGGCCGAAGAAACACCACCTAAACCCGGACAGAAGAGGAAGAGTCATCCATGCAAGTCTGGCCGGGACAGGCGTATCCCCTGGGCGCCACCTATGACGGAGCGGGAACCAACTTCGCGGTCTTCTCGGAGGCCGCTCACAGGATCGAGCTGTGCCTGCTCCACGACGACGGCTCGGAGACGGCGGTGGAGCTGCGCGAGACGGACGCCTTCGTCCGGCACGCCTATCTGCCGGGCGTGATGCCGGGGCAGCGGTACGGCTTCCGGGTCCACGGCCCGTACGCCCCCGAGCGCGGGCTCCGCTGCAACGCGGCGAAGCTGCTTCTCGATCCCTACGCGCGCGCGGTGTCGGGGCAGGTCCGCTGGGGCGAGTCGGTGTACGGCTACCCGTTCGGGCGGCCGGACGCGCGCAACGACCTCGACTCCGCTCCGGACACGATGACCTCGGTCGTGGTCAATCCGTACTTCGACTGGGGCGACGACCGGCGCCCGCGCACCGAGTACCACCACACCGTGATCTACGAGGCCCATGTGAAGGGCCTGACGATGCTCCACCCGGACCTGCCGGAGGAGCTGCGCGGGACGTACGCGGGGCTCGCGCACCCGGCGGTCATCGGCCATCTGAAGGAACTGGGCGTCACGGCCCTGGAACTGATGCCCGTCCACCAGTTCGTGAACGACCACCGGCTGGTGGACGCGGGCCTTTCGAACTACTGGGGCTACAACACGATCGGCTTCTTCGCCCCGCACAACGCCTACGCGTCCTGGGGCGACCGGGGCCAGCAGGTCCTGGAGTTCAAGTCGGCGGTGCGGGCGCTGCACCAGGCGGGCATCGAGGTCATCCTCGACGTGGTCTACAACCACACGGCCGAGGGCAACCACCTGGGCCCGACGCTCTCCATGCGGGGCCTGGACAACCCCTCGTACTACCGGCTCTCGAACGACCCCCGGTACTACACGGACACGACGGGCACCGGGAACTCGCTGCTCATGCGCTCCCCGCACGTGCTCCAGCTGATCATGGACAGCCTGCGGTACTGGGTGACCGAGATGCACGTGGACGGCTTCCGCTTCGATCTGGCGGCCACCCTGGCCCGGCAGTTCCACGAGGTGGACCGGCTCTCCTCGTTCTTCGACCTCGTGCAGCAGGACCCGGTGGTCAGCCAGGTGAAGCTGATCGCCGAGCCCTGGGACGTGGGCGAGGGCGGCTACCAGGTGGGCAACTTCCCCCCGCTGTGGACCGAGTGGAACGGCAAGTACCGCGACTGCGTGCGGGACCTGTGGCGGGGAGAGCCCCGCACGCTCGCCGAGTTCGCCTCCCGGCTCACGGGCTCGTCCGACCTCTACCAGGACGACGGGCGGCGCCCGCTCGCCTCGGTGAACTTCGTGACCTGCCACGACGGTTTCACCCTGCGCGACCTCGTCTCGTACCACGAGAAGCGCAACGAGGCCAACGGCGAGGGCAATCGGGACGGCGAGAGCTACAACCGCTCGTGGAACTGCGGTGCGGAGGGCGAGACCGACGATGTCGGGATCACCGAGCTGCGCGCCCGCCAGATGCGCAACTTCCTCGCCACGCTGATGCTGTCGCAGGGCGTGCCGATGCTGAGCCACGGCGACGAGTTCGGGCGGTCGCAGGGCGGCAACAACAACGCGTACTGCCAGGACAACGAGGTGTCCTGGGTGCGGTGGCCGAAGGGGAACAGCGAGGCGGAGGCCACGCTCCTGCGCTTCACCCGGTCGATGGTGCGGCTGCGGCGGGAGCATCCGGTCTTCCGGCGGCGCCGCTTCTTCCACGGGCGTCCGGTGGAGGGCACCCACGACGAGCTCACCGACATCGCCTGGTTCACGCCCGAGGGCGAGGAGATGACGTCGCGGGACTGGCAGGCGGCGCACGCGCAGGCGTTGACGGTCTTCCTGAACGGCAACGCCATCTCGGAGCCGGGGACACAGGGCGAGCGGATCGCCGACGACTCCTTCCTCCTGATGTTCAACGCCTCGGCGAAAGAGCTGGAGTTCGTGGTGCCGGACAGTCACGGCCGTTACTGGCGGGTGGTGGTGGACACCTCCGACCCGGAGGGGATGCCGCCGCAGGAGGGCCCTGAGCTGACCGGGGGCGAGCGCGTGACGCTCGCGCCGCTCAGTCTGACGGTCCTGCGGCGACCGGCCTGAGCTCCCGTACGGGAGCCGCCATCCGCACCGTCCAGGAGAGCACCGCGCAGGCCACGGCCGCGCCCACCGCCACCGCGAAGGCGGCGGGGGCGCCGTGGCCCTCGGCGAGGCGGCCGGAGAGAGCGAGGGCGAGGGCCTGGCCGCCGACGATCCCGCTGGTCAGGAAGGCCATGGACTCGGCGAGCCGGGCGGCGGGCACGGTCCGCTCCGTGAGCCCGAAGACCGTGATCAGGTGCGGGGCGTAGGCGGCGCCGAGGACGACGACGACCGCGTACAGCGCGCCGAGGGAGCCGACGAAGAGCAGCGGTACGGAGAGGACGACGAGTCCGGCGGTGGCCGCGCGCCAGCGGGTGGTGAGCCCGATGCGGGCGGGCAGGGCGGCGAGGGAGAGACCGACGGTGGCGCTCATCACGCCCATCGCCGCGTAGACGAGCCCGGCCTGGGCGGGCGCGCCGAGCTCCTCGGTGAGCGCGGTGATCCCGGCCTGCGAGGCCCCGAACATCGCGCCCTGGAGGACCATCGTGCCGCGCAGCGCGTACGCCGAACGGGGCAGCCGCGCCCGCTCGGCCGCGTCCGTACGGGTGGCCGTGCCGGTGCTCGCGCGGGCGGTGGGATGGAGGGCGAAGGCGGAGCCGCAGACGACGAGGAGGAGCGCGGCGACGAGGAGCGCGGCCGCGGGGTGGGCGAGGGCGGCGGCGAGGCCGACGAGGGCGGGGCCGAGGACGAAGGACACCTCGTCGAGGGTGCCCTCGAAGGAGAGGACCGCGCCGACGGTCCGGTCGTCCGCGCCGGCGCGGCGGGCGAGGGCCACCGAACGCGTCCGGGCGAGCGGCCCGACCTGGGGGACGGTGGCCCCGGCGAGCGCGCCGAGCAGCACCAGCCAGCCGGTGCCCGCGTGGGCGAGCGCGGCGAGGACGAGGGCGGCCACGGCGACGGCGTTGGCGAGGGAGGCCGCGAGGACGACGCCGCGCTGGCCGTGCCGGTCGGCGAGGCGGCCGATGACCGGTCCCGCGACGGTCTGTCCGGCCGCGAGCGCGCCGCCCGCGAGCCCGGCCGTGGCGAGGGATCCGCTGGTCTCGGCGACCAGGAGCAGGCTGCCGAGCTGGCACATGGCGGTGGGCAGCCGGCCGAGGAAGGAGACGGTCGGCAGGACCGGCCCGAGCAGCGAGAACGTCTCGCGGTACATGCGGAGCATCCCGCGAACGTAGTGCGATGCACCCGAACGGGTGCATGGGGTGATGACACAGAAGCCTCCGCGCGGGGTACGTACGTTCGCATGACCTCCCTCCCGGCCCTGTCCGCGCTCCCCACCGCCACCTACCGGCTCCAGCTCCAGCCGGAGTTCCCGTTCGCCGCCGCCGAGCGGGCCGTCCCGTACCTCGCCGGGCTCGGGGTCTCGCATCTGCACCTCTCGCCCGTCCTGGAGGCGGTGCCCGGCTCGACCCATGGCTACGACGTCACCGACCACCGGTCCGTACGGGCCGAGCTGGGCGGCGAGGAGGGGCTGCGGGCCCTGGCCGCGACCGCGCGGGCGCACGGCCTCGGCCTGGTCGTGGACCTGGTCCCCAACCACATGGCGGCCGACCCGCGGCACAACCACGCGCTGCGGTCCGTGCTCCGCGAGGGCCCGGACTCGGCGTACGCCCGCTGGTTCGACGTGGACTGGACGGCGGGGGACGGCCGGCTGCTGCTGCCGTTGCTGCCCGCTCGGCTCCCGGAGGTGCGGGACCGGCTGCGGGTCTCGGACGGGGCCCTGCACCTCGACGGACAGGAGTTCCCGCTGCGGGCGGGCACCGAGGGGCTGCCGCTGGACGAGCTGCTCGACGCCCAGTGGTACCGGCTCGCCTGGTGGCGACTGGCCCGCACGGAGCTCAACTACCGTCGCTTCTTCACCATTTCGGAGCTCATCGGGGTACGGGTGGAGGACCCCGAGGTGTTCGCGGCGACGCACGCGAAGATCGTGGAGCTGGTGGCGGACGGGGTGGTCGAGGGGCTGCGCATCGACCATCCGGACGGGCTCGCGGATCCGCAGGGGTATCTGGAGGACCTGGCGGCGGCGACCGGCGGGCGCTGCTGGACGGTGGTGGAGAAGATCCTCACGGGAGCGGAGACGCTGCCCGCCGCCTGGCCCGTCGCGGGAACCACCGGGTACGACGCGCTGCGCCGGATCGAGGGCGTCCTCACCGACCCGGCCGGCTCCGACGAACTGGCCTACCTGTACCGCGAGTTCACCGGCTGCGCCGGAGACCGGGGCGGGGACTGGGAGGCGACGGCGCGGCGCGCCGCGTACGAGGTGGTGACGCACGACCTGGCCGCCGAGACGGCCGCGCTGACCCGGATCGCGGAGCGGATCTGCGCGGCCGACCCGGCGCTGCGCGATCACGCACCCTGGGCCCTGCGGACCGCGATCCGTGAGCTGCTCGTCCGGGTGCCGGTCTACCGCACCTACCGGACGGGCGGCGAGGAGGTGCTGACCCCGGCGGCGGCGCGGGGCGCGAAGGCCGCGTTCGCCGTGCCGGAGGAGGCCTCGGCCGTCGACCTGGTAGGGGAGCTGGCGCTCGGCGCGCTGGGCGACGGGCCCGAACACCGGGCGTTCCGGGCGAGGTTCGCGCAGACCTCCTCGGCGCTGCGGGCCAAGTCCGTGGAGGACACCGCCTTCTACCGGTACACGCCGCTGCTCTCGGCGAACGAGGTGGGCGGCGAGGCGGGGTGTCCGGCGGTCCCGGTCGACGCGTTCCACGCGTACTGCCTGCGGATCGCCCGGGACTGGCCGGCCACCGGGACCGTACTGTCCACGCACGACACCAAGCGCAGCGCGGACGTGCGGGCCGCGATCGCGGTGCTCGCCCAGTGCCCCGAGGTGTGGGCGGCGCTCCTGACGGAGGTCGCGGGGGTGCGCGCGCCCGATCCGCACCTGGCGTGGACGGCCTGGCAGACGGCCTTCGGTTTCGGCGCCCCGGACGCGGACCGGCTCGGCCCGGCGATCCTCAAGTCCGTGCGGGAGGCGGGACTTCGGACGAGCTGGACCGAGCCGGACCCCGCGTACGAGCGGGCGGTGACCGAGTTCACGGCGGCCGGTCCCGGCCGGATCCCGCTGCGGTCGGCCTCGGAGGCGGCCTTCGCGCTGGAGCCGCACATCCGCGCCCACGCGCTCGGGGCGGCACTCGTGCAGCTGACGATGCCGGGGGTGCCGGAGCTGTACCAGAACACGGAGCGGGAGTACCGGGCGCTCGTCGACCCGGACAACCGCGCCCCGTTCGCGATCGGCCCGGAGGACGACAGGACGGTCCTGGTCCGGGCGGCGCTGCGGCTGCGCCGGGAGCGCCCGGAGGCCTTCGGCGCCACGGGCACGTACGTCCCGCTGACGGCCGAGGGCCCGGCCGCCGCGCACTGCCTGGCCTTCGCCCGCTCCGGCGCGGTGATCACCGCCGTGACCCGGCTCTCGCTGCGTCTCGCGGAGGCGGGTGGCTGGCAGGACACGGAGCTGGTCCTGCCGGTGGGCCGCTGGGGCGATCTCCTCGACGGAGTAAGGGAGTTCACCGGCGGCCCGGAGACGGAGCTCAAGCTCGCGGAACTCTTCGCGGACCGGCCGGTGGCGCTGCTCGCACGACTGGACGACTGAGCGCTCCCGGGGGTCACCCCGGGAGCACCCGGCCGATCGGAGTCGGTCGGAGTCGATCGGATTCGATCAGAAGCGGGAGGCTCGCGTGACCTCGCACGCGGTGTACTCGGAGCCGTCGCCGGTTCCGATGTACGGGGTGGTCACCTCGGCGCTCACGGAGGCGCCCGCCGCGACCGCGATACCGGCCTTGATCGCGGTGGCCGGGGTGACGCTGCCGCCCGCGGCGCCCTTGAACTTCATGGTGACGTTGTAGTCGTAGTCCAGCGAGCCGTCGTTCTTCACGGTGATCCGGGCGACGAGCTTCTTGGTCGACTGGTCGTACTTGCACTCGTCGATGGTCACGTCACGGATCGCCTTGTCCGCGCTGCTGGAGCCACCGGGCACGGAGCCGCCAGAGGTGCTGCTGTTGTCGTTGTCGCTGTGGTTGCTGCCGCTGGAGCCGCTGCTGCCGCCACAGCTGCCGCCGCTCGAACCGCGAGCACCGGTCAGGGCGACGACCGCGACGGCGGCGACGGCGATGGCTCGGACGTGACGCATCTTCATGTTTCAATCCCCGTGGAAAGTGGCACGATAGAGGGCTCTTTGACGAGCGCACGTCACCCTAGCAGCGCCGGGCGGCCCCCTCGCCCAGGCCCGGATCAGCCGCCCGGGCGGACGATCAGGCTGCGCGGGGCCCGGGTGATGAGGCCGGCGGCCGCGGGGCGGAAGCCGTCGGCGAGGCGCAGCCGGGGCATCGCGGTGAAGAGCGCGCGCAGGGCGTACTCGGCCTCCAGGCCGGCGAGCAGGACGGCGGGGCAGAAACCGCTGCCGTACGTGAGCTGGCCCGGGTCGTCGCGGAACGGGTCGAAGCGGTCGGGCTCGCGGAAACGCTCCGGGTCCCGGCCGGCGGAGCCGACGAGCAGGGCGACGGACGCACCCGCCGGGATGATGCCGCCGCTGACCCGGACCTCGGAGCGGGTGCGGCGCACGGCGATCTGCACGGGCGGGTCGCGGCGCAGCGACTCCGCCCAGGCGCGGGCGACGAGCGCGGTCGGGGCGTCACGGAGGGCGGCGACCTGGCCGGGGTCGGCGAGGACGTTGCCGAGGAAGGAGGCGAGGGCCTTCTCCCGTACGGCGATCTGGCCGCCGCACTCCCCGGCGAGCGCCCCGGCCGCCCGGCCGCGCACGAGCCGCATCATGTCGCGGTAGGGCACGCCGACGGCGGCGGCGACGGTCCCCGCGGGCAGCCAGTGGCAGAAGTCGGCGACGAGGTCGGCCTGCGGGCGTTCGGCGATGCGGCGGGCGAGGACGTACGCCGTGCGCTCGGTGACGCTCCTCAACTCGGCCATGTCGGCATCGACATGGGCCCGGGCGCAGGGTGGGTCGCCCGGCCGGTGGCCGTGGGTGAAGCGGGTGTCGGTGAGGGCGGCGGCGACGTCCGCGTACCGGCTGAGGACCCAGGCGCGCAGCAGCGGGTCGTAGGTGAGCGGGAACTCCTCGCGGAGCGTCCGGTGGATCGCGTGCGGGTCGCGGGTGGCACCGGGGTCGAGGGGGCTCGGCGCGACGGTCCGTCCGGTGGGCGCGTAGGGACCGGCGGGTCCGTGGGATCCGGCTGGACCGGCGAGCTCTGCGGGTTCCTCGGCGGTCGGGTCGGCGACGGTCCGCACCAGGCCCGCGGAGCCTCCCCGCAGGGAACTCGCGCCCGGGGTCACGGTCGGAATCGCGGCGGACACCGTGCCCGGGGCCATGGACGGCAGTCTCGTCCAGGGGTCGCCGGACTCCTCCGGCCGGTCGTTCCGTATGCCGCTGTTCGGCTCGTCGCTCATCGCGCCCCCTGTCGATCGGCGGTGGGTGCCGCGGCCGGAGATCGTGGCGCGCGTGCTCCCACCCCAGCACCGGGCGGCCCGCACGGCGCGTCACGTACCGCCGAACGGGTGAACGGGGTGAGTGGGGCGAAGGGGCGGTTCAGCCGTGGGAGAGCCGGAACGCCATCTGGCCGAAGCCGACCACGTCCCCGGGCCTCACGACCACCGCGCCGGTGACCCGGCGGCCGTTGACGGTCGTCCCGTTCGTCGAACCGAGGTCGCGCAGGACCCACATCCCGCTCTGGAGCGAGAGCTCGGCGTGCAGCCGGGACGCGGTCTCGTGACTGAGCCGCAGACCGTTGACCGGGTCGCGGCCGATCCGCAGCGGATGCGGGCCGGGCAGCGGGAGCAGCAGCTTCGGCAGGCGCTCCGCGCGCCAGGCACGTCCGAGCCGCACCGTGAACGCCGACATCCGCTCGACCGCGCCGACGACCCGCCGGGTCCAGTTGCCATCGGTCCGCAGGTCGGCGACGAGCAGGTCGAGCTCGTCCGGCCGGCGGGCCTGGAGGGCGCGCTCCATCCGGTAGACGAAGGTGTCGTGCGAGAGGCGTCCCTGGGCGGCGCCCTCACGGAGCAGCCCCAGCGCGCGGTCCCGCTCGGCGTCGGTCAGCCGAGGGGAGTTCGCGGGAAGCTCGAAAGGGGTCGTCACACCCGTGATTGTCGGCCCGGTGGGCCCGAAGTGTCCAGAAGGGCCCCGGGCAGGGCGACGGCGGCGGCCTTCGCCGCACGCGCCACGTCAATTCCGGGCGCGCGATCACCTCTGTGTGGGACGCGCCGGGCGCGTCGGGGTCCTGACTGCCAGGATGGACGCGGTAGTCAGTCGTTGAGTGGTGGAACCGTCGACGAGGGGATGCGCGTGCTCTTCGAGGTGTGGGCGCCGAGCGCCCGGGACCGGGTCACGCTGGAGCTGAACGGCACCGGCCACGCCCTGGAAAGGGACGCCGAGCGGGCCGGCTGGTGGACGGGGGTCGTCGCCGCCGAGGACGGCGACCGGTACGGCTTCGCCCTCGACGGCGGGCCCGTCCTGCCGGACCCGCGCTCGCGCCGGCTGCCCGAGGGGCCCGACGGGCCGAGCGCGGTCGTCGACCACTCCTCGTACGTCTGGCGGCACGAGTCCCCTCGGCTGCGGCTGCGCAGCGCGGTCCTGTACGAGCTGCACGTCGGCACCTTCACCCCCGAGGGGACGCTCGACGCGGCGACCGCCCGCCTCGGGGAGCTCGCGGGCCTCGGCATCACCCATGTGGAGCTGATGCCGCTGTGTCCGTTCCCCGGCGTGCGCGGGTGGGGGTACGACGGGGTGGCGCCGTGGGCGGTCCACGAGCCCTATGGCGGTCCTGAGGCGCTGAAGCGGTTCGTGGACGCGGCACACGGGCTCGGCATGGGCGTGGTCCTGGACGTGGTGCACAACCACCTGGGCCCGTCCGGCAACCACCTCCCGTCCTTCGGCCCGTACTTCACGGACACGCACCACACGCCGTGGGGCGCGGCGGTGAACCTGGACGCACCGGGTTCGGACGAGGTCAGGGCGTACTTCCTGGGGAGCGCGCTCGCGTGGCTGCGGGACTACCGGATCGACGGGCTGCGGCTCGACGCGGTCCACGCGCTCGCCGACACCCGCGCGCTGACCTTCCTCGAAGAACTCTCGGCCGCCGTCGACGAGTTGGCGAAGGAGCAGGCCCGTCAGCATTTCCTGATCGCCGAGTCCGACCTCGCCGACCCGCGCACGACGACCCCGCGCACGCTCGGCGGTCTCGGCGTCCACGCCCAGTGGAACGACGACTTCCACCACTCCCTGCACACCGCCCTGACCGGCGAATCCCAGGGCTACTACGGCGACTTCGCACGGGCGCCGATGTCGGCGCTCGCCAAGACGCTCACGCACGTCTTCTTCCACGACGGCACGTACTCGACCTTCCGGGGTCACCACCACGGCCGCCAGGTGGACCGGGAGCGCACTCCCGCCCACCGCTTCCTGGGGTACGCCCAGACGCACGACCAGATCGGCAACCGCGCTCTGGGCGACCGCCTTTCGGCCTCCCTCTCCCCCGGCCTGCTCGCCTGCGCGGCAACGCTCGTCCTGACCGGCCCCTCCGTGCCGATGCTGTTCATGGGCGAGGAGTGGGGGGCGACGACGCCCTGGCAGTACTTCACCGACCACACCGATCCGGAGCTCGCGGAGGCCGTACGGCGGGGCAGGCGGCGGGAGTTCGCCGAGCACGGCTGGTCGGAGAACGAGGTCCCCGACCCGCAGGACCCGGCCACCCGCGACCGCTCGGTCCTCGACCGCACCGAGCGGGAGCGGGATCCCCACAAGCGGCTCCTCGCCTGGCACCGCCAGCTCATCGCCCTCCGCCGCACCCTGCCGGACCTGACGGACCCGGACCTGGCGGGCGTGAAGGTCGCCTTCGACGAGGAGTCCCGCTGGCTGGTCTTCCGCCGGGGCGACCTGAGGGTCGCGGTCAACATGGGCAAGGAGCCGGCGGTGATCCCCCTCGGTTCGAACGGCCGCGACCGGGTCCTCGCGGCCTGGGACCCGATCGAGGCGCCGGGCGCGGACGGGGTGCTGACCCTCCCGGGCGAGTCGGCGGTCGTCCTGACGGACGGCTGACCCAGGGCCTGTCCGGCGGATCATGGCCGGGGTAGCGGCGCCCTGATCCGCCGGACCCCCTGAGCCCGGGAGGGAGCCGGGGCCTACTCGACGATCGCCATCTCGTGCGGCGTGTTGTTGAAGCGGTGACCCCCGCCGTCCTCCGTCGCCGTCACGATGTCCTCGATGCGGACGCCGAAGCGGCCCGGGAGGTAGACGCCCGGTTCGATCGAGAAGCACATGCCGGGGACGATCGGAAGCTCCTCGCCCTCGATCATGTACGGGGGTTCGTGCGTCGTGACGCCGATGCCGTGGCCCGTGCGGTGGATGAAGTACTCGCCGTAGCCGGCGTCCGTGATGACCTTGCGGGCCGCGCGGTCGACCTCCTGGCAGGCCGCGCCGGGGCGGACCGCCTCGAAGCCGGCCTGCTGGGCCTCGCGGACGAGGTCGTGGACGCGCCGCTCCTCGTCGGTCGGTTCGCCGACGTGGACGGTGCGGGTGGTGTCGGAGCCGTAGCCGTGCTTGAGGCCGCCGAAGTCGAGGACGACCATGTCGCCGCGCTCGATGGTCCGGTCGCCCGCCTCGTGGTGCGGGTTGGCGCCGTTGGGTCCGGAGCCGACGACCGTGAAGTCGACCTGGGAGTGCCCGAAGCGCATGAGGAGCGCGGCGAGGTCGGCGGCGACGTCGGTCTCCTTGCGGCCGGCGAAGCGGACCTTGAGGATCTCGCCGTACGCCTGGTCGGCGGCGGCCCCGGCTGCCGCGATCCGCGCGAGCTCGTGCGCGTCCTTGACGCCGCGGAGCATGGGCAGGGCCTCGGTGAGGGAGACGTACGAGGTGCCGGGCAGGGCCCTCTGGAGGCCGAGCAGGTGCATGGCCCAGGCGTTGTCGCTGATGCCGAACCTGCCGTCGACGTCCAGGAGCGGTGCGGTGACCGCGTACGGGTCCTTGCCGTCCGTCCAGTCGCGCAGGGTGAGCGCCGCCGCTCCCGTCGCCTTCTCGGCGTCGGGCGCCTCCAGGGTCGGGACGACGAGGACCGGCTCCTGGCCGACGGCGAGGACGAGGACGGTGAGCCGTTCGGTGATCGCGGTCGGCTGGTAGCCGGTGAGGTAGACGAGGTCGGGCCCGGGGGCGACGAGCACGCCCGCGAGCCCGGCGTCCGCCGCGGAGTCGGCCGCGCGGGTCATCCGGGCCCGGTAGTCGTCCGCGGTGAAGGGCACGACCTCTTCGGCGGCTGCGACGGGAGTGCTCGGCATGGGGGCTCCTTCTCGGCGGCGGCGGCGCGGCGGGCTCGTCGGCGGACACGGCGGCACCGTCGACGTACAGCATCCTGCCCGTGGCCGGGCCCCGACGCGACCGCTCAGCGGCGGTCAGGGCCCTGCGCGATGAGCCGCTCGAGGAGGTCCTGGAAGTCGTCGCCGACGACGATCCGCAGGTCTCCGTGCTCCTCGTCGTGCTCGCTGAGCTGGGTGAGCGTCCCGCCGCGCCACCAGAAGACGTACGGGCTGATGGCGCCCGGCGTGTCCTCGTACCCGGAGGCGGCGAAGGAGGCCATCGCGCCGAGCGCCGGGATGATCGAGGTGTCCCGGATGGGGTGGAAGGCGAGCTGGTGGCGGAAGGGCAGGGCGACGAGCGCGCCGTGCTCGCCCAGCGGAAGGCCGGTGACGCGCTGGGCGACGCCGTCGAGGTCGAGGACGCGGCTGGCGGTGTAGAAGGAGTCGCCGAGGATGATCTCGAAGCACATGCCGTCGGCGTCCCGGACGGTCTCGTGCTCCTCCACGGGCAGCCCGCGCAGATTGCGCAGCGCCCGGTCGCGGAGCTGGGCGTGGTCGCCGAGCCGGTCGAGCGCCTCGTCGGTGAGCATCATGACGCTCTCCGGCAGGTCGAGGGCGAGGACCTCGTACAGTCCGGGGGCGACGTTCCTGGCGTAGCCGAAGGCGCCGGCGTCGATGCCGTCGCCGCTGACGACCCGGGGGTAGAGCTGGGCCCTGATCTGCTCGGGCGGGAGGGTCTCCAGGGCGGAGGGTCCCTCCATCGCCTTGACGACCAGGTCCACATGGCGGTGGATCAGCTCGGGCCAGACGCGCGTGCCGCGGCGGTCCTGGTGGCAGACGGCGGCGAGGTTGCCGAGGCCGAAGCGGCGCGCCTTGTCGTCGACGACGTGGTCCGCGTAGACGGACACCTCAAGGCCGAGTTCGGCGAAGGTGGCGCGGACCCGGCCGCGGAAGAGCGCGGCCTCCCGCTGCGAGAAGTACCCGAACTCGGGGTCCCTCGGTGCGTCCTCGCCGTCCCGCTTCGGTCCTCGCCGCAGCCAGCCCACGTCTGCCCGCCTTCCGTCGCCCCGTCGCCGTTGCGCACAGGGTAGCGAGTGCGGATGTCAGCTCTTGAGCCGTCTCGCGAACTCGGCCACCGGCCCGCCCGGTTCCCCGGATCCCCCGGATGCGCCGGACCGGTCTCCGGATCCGTCACCGGCCCGGTCCCCGCCGAGCCCCGGGAGGAGGAGTTCGGTGCGGTGGACGAGCCGGGGCGCGACCAGTGGGACGGCGGTGGCGCCCGGGACGCCGGCCGCCACGGGGAGCGGCAGGAGCGCGAGGCCGTGTCCGGCGGCGGCGAGAGCGGCGAGGGTACGGGTGTCGGTGCCCTCGTACCGCAGGGCCGTGCGGAAGCCCCGCCCGGCGGGTCCGGCGTGGACGGCCCGCAGCTGGTCGAGGGGGACGCCTGCGGCGGGTGCGTCGAGCCAGCGGGCGTCCACGAGGTCGTCGAGCCGCAGGCCGGCGCGCCCGGCGAGGGGATGCCCCGCGGGCAGGACGACGGCGAGCGGCTCCTCGGCGACGCCGGTCGCGGCGAGCGGGGCGACGTCGGGCAGCCGCAGCGGGTCGCTGGGGGCGGCGATGCCGTCGACGAGCCCGGCGTCGGCCGCGCCGGTGGCGACGGCCTCGGGCACGCGCTCACGGGGCAGGCCGTGGAGCGTGACCCCGGTGGCGGGAAGGGCGGCGAGGGTACGGGGGTGCAGGGCGAGCGAGGAGGCGGCGACGTTCAGGGTCGCGCGGGGCGCGGCGGCGAATTGGCCGAGGTCGGCGCGGGCCGCGTCGAGGCGGAGGAGCAGCGCCCCGGCGTGTTCGAGGAGCCGCTGCCCGGCGGGGGTGGCCGCGACGGGCCGCCGGGTGAGGAGGGACAGCCCGAGGTCGGCCTCCAGGGCGGCGATGTGCTGGGAGACGGCGGACTGGGTGTAGCCCAGCTCGCGCGCGGCCTCGGAGAAGGACGCGAGCCGGGCGACCGTCACGTACGTACGGAGGAGGTGCGGGTCCATGAGGGCGGCTCAGGAACCGTCGGGGGCGGTGAGGAGAGCGCGGGCGTAGTGGGCGAGCGAGCGGTTGTAGCGGGGCAGCAGGGGCGCGAGGGCGCCGAGGGCGAGGGAGGCGGCCTCACGGTCACGGCCGGTGTCGGCGAGGGCGAGGGCGAGGAAGGCGTCGACGGCGGCGGAGAGGGCCGTCTCGTCGGTGTCGAGCCGGTCGGCGGGGATGGCGCGCTCGGCGGTGAGGAGTTCGACGCTGCGGTCGGGCCGGCCGAGGTTGCGGAGGCTGCTGGCGAGCTGGATGACGGCCCGGCGGCGGCGCAGCCCGGTGAGGCCGCGGTCGAGGGCGCGCTCGTAGAGGCGGACGGCCTCCACGGGCAGGCCCGTGGAGTCGTGGGCGGCGCCCAGCTCGAAGAGGGCCTCGGCGTCGTCCTCGGGCCGCTCGTCGGCGAGGACGGCGACGGCGGCGCGGAAGGCGGCGGGCTCGTGGTCGTCGAGGCGCGCCCAGAGGGTGGCGACGCGGAGCTCCCAGTGTCCCGTCCCATTTAATCTTGCCTCCGGGTGAGCCTGTGACCTGCGGTGATGCAACGACAGGCGAGACGGGTCCTCGACGGAATCTCAGCTGACGTTGCCTCCCGGCAGCGCTTCCGCCGGATTGTCTCACTTAACGTTGCCGGTCAGTCGTCCTCAACAGCCTGGCGCTGGCGGAAGGCGGCTTGTCGGCATCGATGCGAGCAATAGCGCGCGTCACTGCGTCGGTCGTCGCCGGGTGTCCATGTGACGCCGCAAACTGGACACTCTTTGTGTGAGCGGAATGGGCTGCTGAGCGCGAGTTCTTGCCTCTTCTGCCGATATCGGCGCGCTTTGCAGGCCGGCGAGCAGAACCGCGCCCGGGGATGACCGCCCTCCAGCGATTTGCCGCAGCCCGCGCATCGGCTCCGGTCGTCTTCGGGGTCGGGGGCAAGTCGGGCGTTGAGTCGTCGAGTGAGATCACCCAGCGTCTCCGCGATATGGGGCCTGGGTTCGTTGGGCATCGGGAAAGGATGATTGGGGAGAGTGCGGTAGTAGCGCTCTTCCTCGATCCAGCGGACAAGCGGGTCGGCGGCTCCGGAGACTTCGAAACGGTAGCCGGGGGCGGCTCGTTCGCGGACTTCGCTGATGAACTGGCGGATGTCCCTGTCGCAGCCAGTGAAGGGAAGGTTCCGGAGCTTGGGCGAGGCCAGGAGACCGGTGAGGGCGACGATCTCGGGATAACCGCTGGCGATGAGCCGTGGATCCTCGCGATAGGTGCCCCCTCCAGGCGGAATGAGGAGCCGCAGTCTGCGATCACGTACTTGGTGAAACCTGCGGCTGTCCCACCAACGCCAGCACCATTGGGACGCTTGGCGCATGGCGACCTCCGTGGCCTGCCAGCCGTGTTCGCGGAACAGGCGACAGTGATCGCGCTGGGCCTGGATGATCTCGGGCAGCGGGCGGACCTCGAACTGGGTGTGGTAGGTGTCGGTCCAGCGGCCGTGGCGGATGCAGAGGCGGGTGCTTCGGGGGACCCAGCACCGGACTTGGGTGAAGACCCCCTTGGCGGCCAGGCAGAGCGTGCAGGCCGCTTGAACCCGCCAGCCTTCATCGAGCGGTTGACAGGCTGCGGGAAGGTGCCGGGCGAGGTCGGGAGTCCGCAGGTCAGGTAGGGCCTTGAGCAGCCGGTCGTGCGGGTGGCCGGACAGGTGGCTGATGGCGTTCAGCAGCGGCAGCGGAGCGGGGTGGATCCGGTGTTTGTTGTTGATGTGTTCGTGGAGTTCGAGGTGGGAGACGCGGTTCGCCGTCGCGAGCCGACTGACGTAGGAGTCCCAGGTCTCGTGATGCAGTGGGGTGACGGTATGCGGGAGCCGCCGCAGCCGGGGCGCCGGCAGGCGGCTGATCATGCCGCGTCTCCGACCTCGCCGCTCTCGTCGTCAACGGCGCGTGGGCTGTCGGACTGGGTGCTGTGATCAACCGGGATGGACTGAAGCAGGGGGCGGGTGATGCGTTCACTGCCGTCGGCGATCGCGCTGATGGCGGCCGCGCGAACGAGGTGGGAGAGACTGCTGATGCTGCCGCCGGTGCGGGTGTGGAGATACTTCGACTGCCGGACCAGGCTGTCCCGCTCGTGGTGGTGCAGCCGCAGCGAGTTCTCCATCAGCGCGATCATCGAGCGCCATTCGGCCTTGTAGGGGAAGTTCCCGGTGTACTTCATCACGCAGCGGGCCGCAATCTGCTTGCCGCGGACCCCGGTGAACAGGCCCTCGCGCTCGACGTTGATGCCAGCGTAGACGAACGTGGCGGGGATGTGCTCGGCGAAGTACTTCAGGTGGTCGGACATGTCCTTGCCGGTGGATGTGCCCATCTGGATGTTGTGGATCTCGTCGACCAGGACCAGGTCGCAGCGGGCGTCGGTGAGGATTTCACATACCGCGTCCGCGATGTCCATCTCGTTGTGACGGGCCTTCAGCGGCAGCCCCAAGAAGTGCGCGAGGCGAGTGGCGAGTTTGCGTGGGGAGCCATTGGGCGGGGCGGAGATGTAGATAACCGGGATGCGGTCGTGATCGGGGAAGCGCTGGCGTACTCGCAGTTCGTGGGCCCGCCCGAGCTGCTTGATGGCGGTGGACTTGCCCGTGGCCCAGGGGCCGGAGACGATCAGCCCTCGGCGGGCACTGATCTCCCGCCGGTTGACCAAGGTCAGCAGCCGGCCCTGGTGGAGGACATCGCGAACGGTTGGGGTCTCCACGATGATCAGCTCGGAGTGGTAGTTGACCCGCCCCTCGTCGTACTCGTCCCGGGCCCCGGGATCGAGGTCCTTCCAGTCATCCTCGGGCAGCAGATCGAAGGCGATCGGGTCCTCGTCGACGAACCGACGCCAGCCCTCCAGCGTGGTCGTGGGCATCCGCCGATCCTCGGGCTGCCCGAACTCGGGTGCGTTCACCACCATTTCCGGGCCTCCTTGCGTGCGTCGAAGACTTTCAGCGGGATGATCTCGGCCACCGTGTCGTCGTCCCCGGCGTCCTCGTCGGCCCCGGCCGGGGCCGGGGGTTCGGACTGCGAAGGCAGCGGGGGCTCGGGCCGTGGCCATGCGGGCTGGCTGGTGGCCGTGGTGCGGGCGGCAACCTTGGGGCCGCTGCGCCGACTGCGACGGCCTCGGACCGGCTTGGCCGGGGCTGCCGCCTTCTCCTCAGGGCCGCTGGTCGCCCGGTCAAGCAGGTCGCCGACCGCCTCCGCGATAGCGTCCTCGGTGACCCGGTCGCCCTGCTCGCGCAGGTCACGGGCGGCGTGGTTCCAGGCCAGCTCGCCGAACGGGGTGACGGTGGTCGACAGCAGCCGCCAGGGGACAGTGATCCACCGCCTGGTGCGGTGATTGCGGAGCCAGACGAGCCGGATGTCGTAGGGGTCGTGGCGGACCTCCCAGCGGTTCTTCCGCTCGGTGATCCCGGACTTCTCCCGCCGCAGATCGTTGAGATCGTCGCAGTCGTAGATCCGGTGATTGATCTTGATGCCGTAGGAGTTGATGGCCTGCCAGCGGGTCGGCAGCAGTTCCAGATAGTCCTCCGCCGTCAGCGCGAGCGGCAGGAAGCCGGCCGTCTCCACCAACGACGCGTACTTCTCGTTCGGAGAGAAGGTCCGTCCCGGGGCGAGAGGATCACGTAGTGAGTCGTGGGGCCTGTTCTGCCACTTAGCGCTGATCCATTGCTCCAGCAGTTCCTGGAGCTGATGCAGGGAGAACAACGGCTCGTCCTCGACCTTCCGGCCTCGGTATTCCGTCGAACGTCCCGTGTAGCCGGGAAGAAACTGAGCAAACAGTGAGGCTGCCGAGCCCAGTGTCCTTTCGATGTGGGGCTTGTGAGTCGGCGTGCGGGGCGGAGCATGGATCACCTCGGTGCCGAACGCGTTGCAAGCGGCATGGAAGTTCTTCGACAAGAAAGCCTTGCCGCCGTCGACCACGACTGTCTCCGGGATGATCAGCGGGACCGCGGCCGCGTGCCGCAGCCTCTCGTCCACCGTCAGCAGGCGCTCGTAGGGCAGCACCGAGTGCTCCATCCGCAGAGCCTGCGGCCAGCCCGGCCGCATCGGAGCCGGGGTCACCGACCGAGCCAGCAGCAAAGCGGCGTCCACCGACTTCGTGGTCGGCCGCAGCACCGCCGCCGTGATGGACCGCGTCGCGACATCGACCATGCCGACCAGCTCGACGCGGTCCACGACACCGTTCTCCAGCCTCACCAGCACATCGAACGGCGTGGAGTCGATCTCCATCAGCTCGCCCGGACGGCAGACGGTGACCTGATCGAAGACACCGTCGGGCCGGTTGGCCAGCGAACGGCGGGTGCGAGCTGAACCGGTCGTGTGCCGGCCGGCCTCCAGCCGGTTGAACAGACGGTAGAAGGTCGCCCGCGAGGGCATCTCGACCGGCGGCCCCTCCAACTTCTTCACCGCCAGGCCGACGCGTTCGAAGTAGTAACTGACGGTGCGGGTCGAGCCGTCGACGGCCTGGTCCATGAGTCGTCGCAGGACTTCCACGACCTGCGGGTCGACCTGGCCCAGGACCGGTCGGCGCGGTGCCAGGCGGCCGTCGACCATGCCCCTCACTCCGCGTTTTTGATAGCGGCGTCGGCGCCAGCGGATGGTGTGCGGACTGACCGGACGGCCGGTCTCACGTGACAGCTCGGCGGCCTTGGCCGCCTCGCGCTCGGCCAAGTTCCGCGACGCCGGGTCGTACTCGGGCCGAGGCATCGCTCCCGCCGAGGCGTCCGGCGGCAGACCGGTGAGCACTTCGCTCATGTGCCGGTGCCACCACAGAGCCCGTTCGGCTTCGCCGGGCGGCAGCCCGTCCAGCAGACCGAGAGCAAGCCGACGGGCCCCGCCCGAGCCGATCACCTCGAAGCCCGGAGAGGTCATCAGCGTCGGCAGATGCATCGCGCTGGACTGCCCGTGTTCATCGGCGAGCCGCACCAGAACGCCGGAGAGACCGACGACGGTGTGGACCTTGCCGTCGAACCTCACTCGGTCACCGGGCCTGACCACCAGCGGATTCTTCACCGGACCTTCACCGCCTGTCGGACCATGCTCTGCGCCCCCAGCGGACCCAATTCCAAATCGACTTCCAGCACCCGGCTCCAGAGCAGATGATAGAGAACCGGCAGCACCGCCAGCCGGTCACCGACCCTCTCGGCCCCGGCAAACAGAGTCTCCGGCTGGGCGAAGACCGCCGTCAGCTCCGAGGCGACGGATTCCCGGTGGTTGCGCGGGTGCCGGTAGCCCGCCAACCATTTCACGTTCGCCAGCAGCACCGGATCGATCGATCCCACCCGACGGAATGCCCATCCAGCGAGTTCGCACGCCCGCGCGGTCGCCGCGAACGCCTCCACATCGTCCGGCTCGATCCGGTCGTCCGGACGGACGTCCACCACCAGGCCGCCGCCGTCATCGAGCCGGGCGAAGAAGTCCGGGACGTGCCCGCGGCGACCCCGCCGCCCGGGCCAGAACAGCCGGAACGGCTGGCCGGCCAGACCTGTGACCTCCGGATCGAAGTCCATCAGCATCGCGTGGTGCCGTTCCAGGTGGGACTCGCAGGACAGCTGCCCGGCAGTCGTAGCCGCCCAGTAGTCACGGGTCACGGACCGCTGCCCTTGGTAGGACTTGACCGTGCGCACCGGCGCCAGCCGCTCGAATTTCAGCGTCCAGCAAGCCGCCAAGGGCTCGCGGCGGCGTACGCAGTCCTCATCGACGTACCCCACCTCGAACGCCACCTGCCCGAGCCTCCCGACATCCACCGCACACCCCCGGATCGATCACACAGAGCCGATCCGAGCAAAGCCACCAGCAGGCATCAACCGCCAGCAGTACGGGCTCAAACCGCCCGAGAGAGGGAATACCGCGCGAGAAGGGCGAAGGTCAGAAGCATCTTGGCTTCGTAGGTCTGCAGGATGGGGCTGCCTGAGGCTCAGGACCTGGTGGGCGAAGGCGCGCATCAGCCAGGCGGCGTGAAGACTGCTCTGCATAATGGCTCCGCGGGGAAGCGTCCGCGAAGCATCAGGGCGGCCGCGCCGGCGAGCCGGACCCAGTTCTGCAGCGTCTCCAGGTTGACCCTCGGATAAGCAGCGACCGACCCGATCGTCACTCCCGGCCGTGACCCGTACGGCGCGCCCGCGTCGCCTTGATTTCCGGCGGGTAGCGCTTCATGACCACAAGATGTCCGTTCTCAGGCCCTCAAGATCTACGTCTCAAGCGTCCAAGATTCAGAGACTATAGCCCAATATCTCATAGTTCACACCCTTGTTCCACCGTTCGGCTGGCAGACCCGAGGTAGACCCGGTCCAACTTCGCCGCCAAAAGCTCTTGAGTTGATGGACTAATGAATGGGAGCTTGCGAATCCTTGAACACCGCCGCAAGCTCCATCTCGCTCATGGGGCAAGGGGGCGATCCGCGCTGGGGGGCGCGGCATCCACGTCACCCGTTTCAACCCCACGGCGACACAGATCTGACTGTCCACCCCGTTCCGGGCGCCCTCCAACGACGAGGGGCGCGGCCGAGTCGACGGGGCAGGTACAAGGTGGGGTGGGAAACATGTCGTCTCCGATGACACGCCGGCGAAGCCGGAGCACGGTTCGGACTCGCGCCTTTGGCGTTCCGTCGAGTGGAGGCCCGAACGGGTCTCCACTGTCCCCGCACACTCAGGGCAGGACCATGGCCCGCTGACCCGAAGGCACGCAGGGCAGGCTCGGCCTGACGCCGGAACCAGCGCCATTGCGCGGCGCGTACCTACGGCCGCAGCACCGTCGCGGATCTCGTGGGTGGCGATCAGCACGCGTTCCGCCCGGCGCGTCTGACAGCGGGCCACGGGTGCTCCGCA
>NZ_JBSGTX010000032.1:0-90471 GCF_053607625.1 Streptomyces sp. NPDC055103 | reverse complement strand
GGCTTGGCCGGCGTACCGGGTCAGGGTGCGGGTTCCCCTGCCGGGCCGGGGGGCCCCGGCCGGGGCCGAGGTCCCCGGGGCCGGCCGGTCGCTCACCGGGCGGGTTCCTGCATGGTGACGCAATGCGTGCCACCGCCGCCGTTCCCGTAGAGGTTGTCGAGATCGAGCTGGACGACGGGCGTGCCGTACACGGCGGCGATCGCCGTCTTGGCCGCCGCGTCCTTGACCGCCACGCTCTTCGCCCTGGCGGCCTTCCGCAACACGCCCCCGGCACGCCACCGATCGGCTCCCTCATGGACTGCATCACCTTCCTCCGGGCCGAGACCGTCATCGCGTTCTGCCACGTCGCCGTGGCCGTCACGGGCTTCACGGCGGAGCGCCGACCGTCGAACGCGGAGGCGTCCCAGGGGGTGCTGTCACAGGCCTGCCCGCGCGGCGGATCCGTTCATGTTCCTACCGGTCCACTGACAGGAGGTGTCAGTGGACCGGCTCTAGCATGCGGGCCATGAACGTCATCGTCGAACTCCGGCAGTACACCCTCCACCCGGACGCCCGGGACACCCTGGTCGACCTCTTCGAGCGGGAATTCGTCACGGGGCAGGAGGCGGCCGGCATCACCGTAGGCGGCCGGTTCCGGGACCTGGACGACCCTGACCGCTTCGTCTGGCTGCGCAGCTTCCCGGACATGGCGGCACGGGCGCGGGCGTTGCACGCCTTCTACGGCGGCCCCGTCTGGCAGGCCCATCGCGAGAGGGCCAACGCGACCATGATCGACTCGGACGACGTGCTCCTGCTGTCCGGACCGGGCCTCGCCGCCCCGGACACCTCGGGGCCGCTCGTCGCAACCATCTGCCACCCCGTGGACCCCGCGGCCTTCGCCGACCACTTCGAGCAGCACCTGCGCCCCGCTCTGACCGCCGACGGGACCCCCGCACAGGCGGTACACCACTCCCTGCACGCGGAGAACACCTTCCCCGCACTGCCGGTCCGGACCGGTGAGGACGTCCTGCTCTGGTTCACGGCGGGGCAGGCACCGTGCCTGCCGGACCTCTCGACCCACCTGAAGTCGGCTCCGCAGCAGCTCCGGCTGCGGCCCGTCCGGGGGCGGTAGCCCCAGGCAGCGTCCTTCTTTCCGCCGATGGGGCAGTTCTCGCAGGCCAGCGGCCTCTCGGTCACCGCGCTTCGACACTACGACGCCAGTGGCGTGCTGATGCCGGCGTTCGTCGATCGGGTGAGCGGCTACCCCCCCCTGCGCCAGAGGCCTCCAGCGCATGCAGGTGCGGCCGGGCCTTCCTACGATGAAGGCGTACGTCTCGCTGTTCTGTCGGGGTCCAACCGGAGCGAGGGAACATGGCGGCCCAGGGTGACGAGGGTGCCGTGTCCGCCGAGCGGCCGGCGGGCCTCAAGGCCAACGCGATCGGCTTCGTGGACGCCCTCGTCATCGGGCTCAACAGCACGTCTCCCGCGTACTCCCTCGCCGCCGTCATCGGCCCGATCGTCGCCCTGGCCGGGGTCTACGCCCCCGGCGTGATGTTCGCGGCCTTCGTGCCGATGCTGCTGATCGCGTCGGCCTTCTCCTACCTCAACAAAGTGGACCAGGACTGCGGCACCACCTTCTCCTGGGTCACGCGCGCCATGGGCCCCTGGGCGGGCTGGCTCGGCGGGTGGGCCATCGCGATGACCGGCGTCCTGGTCGTCGGATCGCTCGCCGACGTGGCCGTGACCTTCGGCCTGATGGCCGTCGGCCTCGACAGCTGGGTGGACAACACCTTCGTACGCCAACTGCTCACGGTGCTGCTCGTCCTCGTGATGACGGCCGTGTGCGTCGTCGGCACCGAGCTGTCGGCGAAGGTGCAGAACGTCCTCATCCTGGCGCAGGTCGCCTGTCTGCTGATCTTCGTCGGCGTCGCGTTCACCGCCGTCTACGCCGGGACGAGCGCGTACGCGTCCGTCGAACCCTCCCTCAGCTGGCTCAACCCGTTCGGCGCGGGCGGCGCGGCACTGACCGGCGGGCTGCTCCTGGGCGTCTTCATCTACTGGGGCTGGGAATCGGCGGTCAACCTCACCGAAGAGGTCGAGGACTCCGCGACCGCCCCCGGCAGGGCGGCGCTCTGGTCGACCGTGATCCTCCTGGTGACCTACGTGTCCGTCGGATTCGCGATCGTGGCCTACGCCGGTCCCACGTTCCTGGCCGAGAACGCCGACGAGGCGGAGTTCGTCTTCGCCCAGCTCGCCACCGACGTGCTCGGCGGCTGGGACTGGGTCCTGCTGCTCGCCGTCTCCACCTCCGCGATCGCCTCCACGCAGACCACCATCATCCCGGCCTCGCGTACCGCGCTGTCCATGGCCCGCCGCCGGGCGCTGCCCGCGCACTTCGGCCACATCAGCCCGCACTTCCGCACCCCCGACGTCAGTACGTGGTGGGTCGCCGGTATCGCCGCCGCCTGGTACCTCGTGGTGAACCGGATCAGCACCAACGCCCTCTTCGACTCGCTCACCGCGCTCTCGCTGCTCATCGCGTTCTACTACGCCCTCACGGGCCTCGCCTGCGTCGTCTACTACCGCCGGCACCTCCTCGACAGCGTTCGCAACCTCCTGCTGATCGGCGTCGGCCCCCTGGTCGGTTCCGGGCTGCTGACCTGGCTCCTGGTGCGGTCGGTCTCCGACATGTCCGATCCGGCGAACTCGTACAGCGGCACCTCGTGGTTCGGTCTCGGTCCGCCCCTCGTCATCGGCATCGGCATCGCCGTCACCGGCGTGGTCCTCATGCTCGCGCGACGCCTGCGGGCACCGGCGTTCTGGCAGGAGCGCCCGAGCGTGGCCGACCCCGACCTGGTGCACGGCCGGAAGTAATCCCCAGGGGGACCCGGCCCGCGACTGGCTGCCGGAGCCGCCCGCACCGGACCCCCTCACGGCGTGACGGCCAGTCGTCGGAGCAGCGCGAGGTCCACGTCCAGCAGACTCCGCACGACGGTGCGGCGCGGCGCCGGGGCGATGGTGGTGAGCGAGGGTACGGCGACGACCGTGCAGCCGGCCGCCTCCGCGGAGGCGACACCGGTCGGGGTGTCCTCGACGGCGACGCACGAGGCCGGGGCGGCGCCGAGGGTGGTCAGGGCCGCCCGGTAGGGGTCGGGGTACGGCTTGGTGCGCGGGGTCTCGCCCGCCGCCACGGAGAGCGTGAACCGGTGCCGGCCGAGGGCGTCGAGGACGGTGTCCACGACCGGCCGCGGGGAGGCCGAGACCAGCGCCGCGGGGATGCCCACTGCGTGGATCGCCGCAAGGAGGTCCAGTGCCCCCGGGAGGGCGACGACCTGTCCGCGGACCAGTTCCGTGAAGCGCCGTTCGAGGTTGTCGCCCAGCCGGGCCGGGTCCGTGCGGCCGTCCTCCGCCGCGCGGGAGGCGAGGTGCTCGGCGCAGTCCTCGACGGCGCGGCCGAGGACGAACGCGAGGTCCGCGTCCGTGAGGGAGATGCCCAGACCGAGGGCCTCCTCCTCGACCGTCCGCCGCCAGAGACGCTCGGTGTCGACGAGTGTGCCGTCCATGTCGAAGAGGACCGCTTGGAGTTCGGTTCGCACGGGCACGGGATGCTCCCTGGTGGTGGGCTGATCGGGGCCTCTCACTCCTCGGTGGCTCCGGGAGCGGGGGTGTCGCGCAGGTGGACGTGGCGCGTGGCGGCGGCGTGGAGTTCGAGGACGGTGACGTCGTTGGCGCCGGGCCTGAGGACGGGAGCGGGGACGTACAGGCTGGTCTGTGGTCCTCGGGACCAGTAGCGGCCCAGGGGGAGCCGTTGATCCAGGCCAGGCCCTTGGTCCAGCCGTCGAGGTGGAGGAAGGTGTCGGCCGGCTCGTCCACGGTGAGGGTTCCCTGGTGGAAGGCCGGGCCCACCGGCGGCCACGCGGGATCGAAGGGCCGGTACGCGAGGGCTTCCGAGCAGTCGAGGGGCAGGGCGCGGCCCTGCCACACGGCGGGCGGCATCCCGTTGATCGTGGTGCGGCCCAGCAGGCCCTTGTGGTCGCGGAGCCGCGGTCCGTAGTTGACGCGCCCCTGGTTCTCGACCAGGACGGCGAGCCGGGCTCCGGGGCGGGGCACGGTGAAGGCGAGGGCGTGCTCGTGGTTCTCGCGTTCCAGGACGCCGACGGGCTGCCCGTCGACGAAGACCTGGGCGCGGTCGTGGACCTGCTCGGCGTGCAGGACCGCCGGCCCGGGCGTGGGCAGGCCGGTCTCGTACAGGACGAATCCGAAGGGGTGGCCGAGCTCCTCCAGGGTCAGCGCCCGGCCGGCGGTCGCGGGGGCGCCGAGAACGTCGGCGGGTTCCAGCAGGCCGGCCGGGCGGGTGAGTTCCACCGGGCCGTACGCCACCTTGGTGGCGGCGGGGGCACGGAGTCCGCGGGGACGGGTGCGTGGCGGGCGATGACCTCGCGGAAGGCGGCGTACTTGGGGGTGGGGTCCCCTGCCTCGTCGAGGAGGGCGTCGTAGTCGTAGGAGGTGACGGTGGGGCGGTAGGTGCCCTTGTCGTTGGCCCCGTTGGTGAAGCCGAAATTGGTGCCGCCGTGGAACATGTAGATGCTGACGGAGGCGCCGGCGGCGAGCAGGGTGTCGAGCTCCGCGGCGGCGTCGGCCGCGTCGCGGCGGGCGTGGATGCCGCCCCAGCGACGCCGTGGCGGCGCAGCACGGCGGCAAGCTCGGCCAGGTAGGCGCTGTCGTCGCCGTGGGCGCCGTACTCGTTCTCGACCTGGAGGGCGAGGATCGGCCCGCCGTTGCTGCCCAGGTAGGGGAGGAAGCGGGGAGGTCGAGACCTCCGTCGAGGTGGAACTCCCCGCGGCGGGGGGCGTGCGCGTTCCACGGGACGTAGGTCTCGACCGTGTTGAGGCCCAGCAGCCGTGCCTTGTGGAGTCGGTCGGCCCACTGTTCCGGGTGGACGCGGAGGTAGCGCAGGGCTCCGGAGACGATCCGGAACGGGCGGGCGTCGAGACGGAAGCCGTCGTCGGCGATCTCCAGGCGGGCCATGGCGGTGGTGCTCCTCAGAGGGTGTGTCGGGGTGTGGCCCCCGGTTCTAGGGCGTGCTTCGAAAGTCCCGTCTGCCGGGCGACGCCTGGCCTGCCCTTCGGGCAGACGACGCTACTTTCGAAACACCCCCTAGGCGAGTGGGCGGCACAGCAGGGCGTCGGGGACGCCGCCGTGGCTCCACTTCCAGGTGAAGGCGACACCGGCGACGTACTCGTGGTCGGCGCACTGCCCCTTGTAGTAGCCCGGCGCCCAGTCACTGCCGGTCGAGCCGCCGGTGGCAGGCCGGTTGTCGCCCTGGTCGAACCAGAGCACGCGGCCGGTGGTGGGGAGGGAGACGGTCGCGGGAGCGCACAGCAGGGCCGACATGGCGTTGCCCTTCACGCTGTAGCCCACCGCGAAGGTGCGGTCGGGGCACTGGCGCTTGTCGTAGCCGCTCGCCCAGTCGCCGCCGGTGACGTACCGCTCGTCGGTCACGACGGTCCAGGGGCCGCTCGCCTTGGCCGGCTGGCCGGCGTCGGTGCACAGGCCGCGGCTGTCGCTGCGGCCGAGGCCGACCAGTCGCTGGGTGTCCGGGCAGTTGCCCTTGCGGTTGCCCGGGGACCAGTCCGGCTTCGCGAGCATGGTGGCGGAGACGTTGTGGTCGGCGTAGTCCAGGTTGAGCATGTTCCAGCGCGGGGCCGGGGCGATCCGGCCGGTCCTGCCGGGGGCGCCGACGAGCTTGTTCCAGTCGGTGGCGCGCCAGTCGCCGGCGTCCATGACACCGAGCCGCGTGCCGTTCGCGCTGTAGTTGACCATGGCCCAGTTGTCCTGCGGCGTGCCGTTCGAGTCGGTCCAGCCGACCAACGGCCAGATGGCGAAGTCGGTGTCGTTCCTCACCAGGATGTCGGTGAAGTTGGTGAACCAGGCGCGTTCCCTGGCGTCGGGCTCCCCACGGCCGGCGGCACCGAACTCGCTGATCCAGACGGGTGCGGTGAAGTGCTGGCCGGACCGGGTGACGAACAGGGCCTGGTCGTCGACGACCTGGGCGAGCTGTGCGGGCGTGAACTCCTCGTAGCGCGGGTCGTGCGTCTCGCCCGTGCCGGTGGCGCCCGTGTGGTTGGGGCCCGTGTAGCCGTAGAAGTGGGCTGCGTAGACGAGCTTGTCGGAGCGGATCAGGGTGTGGGACAGCGTGGCGACGGGGGTCAGCGTCGGGCGGCCGTGGGGGGTCAGGTCGGTGGGTATGCCCTGCCAGTTGATGCCCTCCATGACGACGAGCATGTCCGGGGCGGCCTGAAGGATCTTGTTACCGGCTTCCTCCATGGCTTTGTAGAGGTCGTGGTCGTTGCCCCAGCCCCAGTTGGGATCGTTCCAGGTGTCGCGGCGGACCTCGTTGCGCAGGTCGGCTCCGACGACCCGCTTGTCGGCCTGGTAGCGCTTCACCAGGAACACCCAGTCGTCGATCCATTGCTGGGTCGACTGGCCGCTGTTCCAGCGCTCGTTGCCGTCCAGCCCGCAGCAGAAGCGGTAGCTGGTGGTGTGGTTGTTGAGGATGACGGCGAAGCCGTCCGCGGTCAGGGCCCCGACGACGGCGTCGAGCACCTGCAACGGGGTCTTGCCCTTGAGCTGCGGGTTGGCGGCGACGGCCGAGTCCGGGACGACGCTCGTGTCGTGGATCACCGCGTTGGCGAACGGCAGCCGGATGCTGTTCAGGCCCAGGGCGTGGAAGTCGGCCAAGATCCCGGCGATGGGCTTCCTGTCCAGGCCGAGCGGAATGTTGTGCGACATCTGCCTCGCCTGGTGGTTGGCGACGTCGCCGACGTCACCACTCCCCTGCCAGGTGCCCTGGGCGCCGGCCCAGTTTCCGGACTTGAGCTTGAACCGGTCGCCGTTCGCGTCCACGACGTACCGGTCCCGGGTCGACAGTGGGGCGGTCCACGAGGCGGCGAGCTGCGCGCCGGTGAGGGGGACGGGCGGCGCGATCGCCGCCGCCGGTTCGGGTTGGGGTGCGGCGGCGGCCGGCGCGCCGACGACCAGCGCGGACAGGACGGCCAGGGCCGCGGTCGCGCGTCGGAGGAATGTGCGAGGTGTCACGGGATCTCCTTGCGGAAGGGGTCGTGAGCCTGTTCTTTGTGGTGCGGCATGAGGGGCCGGGGCCGTGGGTCAGCCCTTGAGGCCGCTGGTGGCGATGCCCTCGACGATGTACCGCTGGGCGACGAGGAACATGACGACCAGGGGCGTGATGGTGACGACGGCGCCGGCGAAGAGCCCCGGCAGATTGATGGTCTGCGAGGTGAGGAAGGTGGACAGCGCGATCTGTGCGGTCCAGGCGGACGGGTCCTGGCCGATGACCAGGGGCCACAGGAAGGAGTTCCAGCTGTCGATGAACGACAGCGCTCCCAGCGAGGCCAGCATCGCTCCGGAGCTCGGCAGGGCGATCCGGCGGTACAGGCCGAGCCAGCCGAGGCCGTCGAGCCGGCCGGCCTCCTCGATCTCGGTCGGGAACTGGAGGTAGAAGTTGCGGAAGAGCAGGACCGCGAACGGGTTGAAGAGGCCAGGCACGATGAGGCCCCAGAGCGTGTTGACGCCTCCCATCGAGCCGACGACGACGAACGTCGGTACGAAGGTGACCGAGCCGGGGATCATCAGCGTGGCCACCACCAGGGCGAGCAGCACTCCGCGTCCCCGGACGGGGATCCGCGCGAGGGCGTAGCCGGCGGCGGACGCGAGGAGCGTGGAGACGGGCGCGGTGACCCCGGCGATCAGCAGCGAGTTGCCGAGGGCCCGACCCATGTTGACGGTGGGGTCGGCGAACAGGGCGGTGAAGTTCTCGACGTGCATGGACGAGGGCCACCACGTCCACTCGGGAGCGGTCAGACTCCGGGAGTCCATCAGCGAGTTGCGGAGCATCAGGTAGAAGGGCGCGAGGAAGGCCGCGGTCAGCAGGCCGATGAGCAGGCCGCGTACGAGGAGGCGCGACGCTCGGGACAGCGCGGGCAGGGTGATCACGCGCGTCTCACTCTCCGCTCCTGCCGAAGCCGGTGAACCGCCCCTGGATCAGGGTGACTCCGACGATGACGACGGTGAGCACGAAGGCTCCGGCGGAGCCGA
Source organism: Streptomyces sp. NPDC055103 (assembly GCF_053607625.1). Lineage (NCBI taxonomy): Bacteria > Bacillati > Actinomycetota > Actinomycetes > Kitasatosporales > Streptomycetaceae > Streptomyces > Streptomyces sp. NPDC055103. The sequence continues at coordinate 82,377 of NZ_JBSGTX010000032.1, read as the reverse complement.
GGCCGTAGTTCTGGTTGCCCATGGCGGTGTTGTAGAGGTGGACCAGCGGGGTCTGTACGGGGGCGGTGCCCGTTCCGGAGAGCCCGCTGTTGAACAGGTTGTAGAACTCGTCGAAGGCCTGGAAGGCGGCGATGAAGAGGAGCATCAGGACGGCGACGGAGGTGTTCCGCAGCATCGGCAGGGTGATCCTGGTCAGGAGCCGCCGCCCGGTGGCGCCGTCGAGCGCGGCGGCTTCGAGGACCTCCTTCGGGATGGCCTGGAGTCCGGCGAGGAAGAGCACCATGTAGAAGCCGACCTGGAGCCAGAGGCGCAGGGTGACGAGCACCAACCAGTAGAGCGGTGGCGAGGAGGACTGGAGCCAGGCCACGGGCTCCGCTCCGAACCAGCCGCCGATCGTGTTGGCGATACCCGCCGGAAGGCCGTTGAACAGGGACATCTTCCACAGCAGTGACGCCGCGACGTACGAGACGGCCGCCGGGATCAGGAAGGTGGTACGCAGCAGGGCCCTGCCGCGCCGGACCCGGTTCACCAGCAGGGCGAGGCCGAGCGAGGCGGCGAAGGTGACCGGCACGATGAAGGCGGTGAACACCACGATCTGGAGCAGGGATTCGCGGAACGCCCGGTCGGACAGGAGGGTCCGGTAGTTCTCCAGGCCGACCCAGTCGCCGAGGGCGATGGTGCCGCGCGCGTCGCTGAGGCTGAGCAGGAAGCTCCAGCCGATCGCGACGTACTTGAAGACCCCGAGCCCGATCAGCGTCGGCGCGGTCAGCACCACGAACGCGAGCCAACCGGACCGACCCACGCGGGGACGGCCGCCGCGCTCGCGCCCGGCGCGGGCGGCGCCCCGCGGGGTGTCCGCGGTGCGCCCGGCACGTTCGGGCTGCAGCGTGAGGCCCGTCGGCGGGGTCATCGGCCGAGCTGCTTGTCTATCTCGCTCTGCGCCTTCTTCACCGCGTCGGCCAGGAGGGCGGCCGGATCGCCCTGCCCGCCGGCGATCTTCGCCGCGGCCGCGGAGAACGCGCTGCTCACCGCGGTGTCCCAGGTGCCCGGGTAGTGCCTTCCGTGCTTCTCGGCGAACCCCACGGTCTCCTTGGCCGCGCCGTCGGAGAGCTTCGTCGCGGTGGCCGCGACGGAGGTCCGCGGCGGGACGTGGAAGCCGTAGCTCTCGGCGAAGTCCTTCTGCAGGTCGGACCGTTCGACCCACAGCCACTGCACGAACTTCTTGGCCGCGGCCACGTTGCCGCCCTTGGCGTTGACGCAGCTGGTCCATCCGCCGACCCGGACGACGGGGGCGCCGCCGGCCTTGTAGGCGGGCCACGGCACCACCCCGAAGTCGTCGCCGAGGGCCGCCTTGACGGCCGGCATCGCCCACAGTCCGCACCACTGCATCGGCACGACGCCCTGGGTGAGGGCGGCGGGGTCCCACCAGTCGGTGGTGAATCCGAGCAGCAGTGACTTGTCGTCGTGCAGACGCTTCAGTCCGGTCAGCGCTTCAAGGGCCTGCGGCGATCCGAACACCACCTTGCCGTCGCGGCTCACGAGGTCGCCGCCGTTGGAGAAGACCGCGAGGCCGGGGGTGTCGCCAAGGCCGTCGTTGCCGACGAACAGGCCCTTGTTCTTCTTGGTGGTGAGGGCCTTCGCCGCGGCGACGAGGCCGTCGAAGGTGGCGGGCGGGGTGATGCCGGCCTTCGACAGGACGCTCTTGCGGTAGTAGAGCATCATGACGTCGTCGATCATCTTGACGCCGTAGAGCTTGCCGTCGACGCCCACCGCTTCGACGGCGTTCTTGTTGAAGTCGCTTCTGGCGCTGCCGTACACGTCGTCGAGCGCGGCGATCTGGCCCCGGCGGGCGAGGTGCTCGTTGAAGTCGCCGATCTCGAAGACGTCGGGGGCGGCGTCGGTCAGCAGGGTCGCGTTGAGTTTGCCCGCGTAGTCGCCGGGCACCCACGTCACCTTGACGGCGATGTCCGGGTTGGCCTTGGTGAAGGCGGTGGCGTAGCGGAGCACCGCCTGCTGGGTGCCGGCCTCGCCGTAGGCGTGGTACCAGACGTTGAGGGTGGTCTTCGCCCCGGAGGCGGAGCCGCCGGTGGGGTCGGTGCTGCAGGCGGTCGTCAGGACGCTTCCGGCGGCGATCAGCAGCGATCCCGTGAGGAATCCGCGTCGGCTAAGCTCGGTTCTGCGTGCGCTCATGTCCCGTCCTTCTTGTGAGGGTGTGTGCAGGGCGGATGTGCTACCTGGTCGACGCCTTCGTCAGTGCTTGCCGGCAGAGGAGGGCGACGGCCAGGGAGTGGTGCGCGTCGGCTGCGGGGAGGTTCAGCCGGCGCCGGCCGTGGGGATGGCCGTGTACTGCGGGAAGAGCGCCTGGATGGCGACGGCGGCGCCGCCGCGGGCCCACTCCTCCCAGGGGAGCGGGCGCAGCGAGAGCGGGCACCGGGATGCCGCGCCGAAGGCCTGTGCGGCGTACGCGTCCTGGATGTGCCGGCCGAGCAGGTCGTAGGCGTCGACGCCTTCGCCGCTGACGACGACCCGCTCGGGGCCGACGAGGTTGACGAGTGCCGCGATGCCGACCCCGATCGCGTGTCCGGCACGGGCGAAGGCCCCGACGGCCTCGGGGTGGCCCTCGCGGGCCATGCGGACGACCTCGTCGAACGTGATGTGCCCGTCCTCGGTGGCGTGGCGGACCGAGGCCAGAATCGCGTCGGTGGAGGCGATGGCCTCGACGCAACCTCGCGCGCCGCACCGGCAGCGCGGACCGGTCGGGTCCACGCAGAGGTGCCCGACCTCCCCCGCGACGCCGTAGGCACCCCTGAGGAGACGGCCGTTGACGACGAGCGCCGAGCCGATACCCGCGCCGATGGTGACCAACGCGAAGTGGTCGGTGCCGATGCCTTCGCCGAACCAGTGTTCCGCGACGGTCAGGGCCCTGACGTCGTTCTCGACGGTGACCGACAGACCGGTGGAGGCGGTGAGCAGTTCGGCGAGCGGGACGTCCCGCCAGCCGAGGAGTCCGGCATGCCGGAGCACCCCGCCCTCCCGGTCCACGTCGCCAGTGACGGCGACGCCGAGGTGACGCGTACGGTCCCGGAACGCGGGCTCGCTGTCTAGGAGTTCGTCGACGAGTTCGGCGACGAGGGGGACGACCATCTCGGGGGTGCACGCGCCGAGCCGCCTGGCGGCCGTGGCCCGGATACCGGCCCGCAGATCGCACACGGCACCGAGGAGCCGGTCGGCGGTGATCTTCAGACCGATGAAGTACTCCCTGTCGGCCGCGACCGCGAGCGGGTTGACGGGTCGGCCCGCACCGGGTGCGGTGCGCTCCGGCGGCAGTTCGTACAGGTAGCCGTCGTCGATGAGGGGCCTGGCCGCCTTGGTGACGGCGGTCGAGGAGAGTCCCGTCCGCCGCGCCAGTTCCACTCGGCTGAGTGGTCCCTCGGCGAGCAGCAGGGCGAGCACCGCCGTCTCGGCTGGTGCGGTGACCAAGGGCTGTGAGTGAGGTGGAAACACGGGAGCAACGTAGAGCAAATAAATAACTTCTTCCAGTATTGATTTGGAAGTTGGGCTCGTCCTACGCTCGGCCCCGCCTCGTGCCCATCACGTCAGGGGACCCATCCGTGCTCGTCACGCTCCCGCCCGTCACCTTCGATCCCGCTCTCGGCCTCGCCCAGCTGCGCACGCCGAACAGCCTGTACGCGCTGCGCGTCGGCGCCGACGGCAGCCCCCGGCACCTGTACTGGGGCGCACCGCTCGACGGCCTGTCGCTCGCCGCGCTCCCCGAGGCGGTCTCCCCCGCCGCCAGCAGCTTCGAGGCGGACGCCGCCCCCGACGAACTCGCGCCGCAGACCGGCGCGCGCTTCGGGCCGGCCGGGCTTCAGGTCCGTTTCGCCGACGGGACCCGCGGCACCCAGTGGCGGTTCGCCGGTCATTCCGTCGACGGCGGGGAGCTCCGGCTGCGCCTCGACGACCGGCATCGCCCGCTGCGGGCCGAGCTCTGTTACCGCGTCCGGCCGGACACCGATGTCGTCGAGCGGTGGACGGAGTTGACCCACACCGGAGCCGCGGACGGGCCGCCGGATCCCGTCACCGTCGACCGGCTCGACTCGGCCTCCTGGACCGCTCCCCCGCTGGCCGACTACCGGCTGAGCCATCTGATCGGCGGCTGGAACAGCGAGTTCCAGCTCCAGCGCGACCGACTGCCCGTGGCGGAGACGGTTCTGACGAGCCGTCGGGGTATCACCGGACATCACGCGAGTCCGTGGCTGGCTGTCGACGACGGCACGGCGACCGAGCAGCAGGGCGAGGTGTGGAGCACCGCGCTCGCCTGGAGCGGGAGTTGGCGCGTCACGGTGCAGCGCGACCCGGTCGGCCGGACCACCTGGACCGGCGGGTTCGGCCACGAGGGGCTCGGCTGGACCCTGCGGTCGGGCCAGAGCCTGCGCACGCCGACGTACGCGGGGCTCTACTCCCCGCACGGCTTCGGCGCGGCCAGCCGCACCTGGCACCACTACGTACGCGGCCACGTGCTGCCGGAGCCCGACCGCGACCGGCCGGTGCTCTACAACTCCTGGGAGGCCACCGGATTCGACGTCGACGAGGCCGGCCAGCTTCGGCTCGCACGCCTGGCGGCCCGCGTCGGCGCCGAGCTCTTCGTCCTGGACGACGGCTGGTTCGGCACGCGCCGCGACGACCGGTCCGGACTGGGCGACTGGACGCCCCGCCGGGAGGCCTTCCCCGACGGGCTGCGTCCGCTCGCCGACGAGGTGCACCGCCTCGGCATGGGCTTCGGGCTGTGGGTGGAGCCGGAAATGGTCAACAGGGACAGTGAGTTGTACCAGTCCCATCCGGACTGGGTCCTCCACTCGCCCCGGCTCGACGCGACGGAACTGCGCAGCCAGCTGGTGCTGAACTTCGCCCGGCCCGAGGTCGAGGAGTGGGCGCGGCGGACCCTGAACGACCTCGTGCGCTCCTACGACGTCGACTGGCTCAAGTGGGACGCCAACCGTCCCTTCACCGAGGCCGGCTGGGCCGGACACCCCGACCCGGACCGGCTGTGGATCGACCACACGCGGGCCGTCCACCGGATCATGGACCAGTTGCGCGCCGACCACCCCGGGCTGCGCATCGAGGCGTGCGCGGGCGGCGGGGGGCGGGTCGACCTCGGCATCCTCGCCCGCACCGACCAGGCCTGGACCTCGGACAACACCGATCCCGTAGACCGGATCAGCATCCAGCACGGCTTCGGTCAGCTCCTCCCCGCGCAGGCCATGGCCGCGTGGGTCACCGACAGTCCCAACCCGACCACCGGACGGCGGACTCCACTGCGCTTCCGCTTCCATGTCTCCATGGCGGGGGCACTGGGGCTCGGCGGGGACCTGACGTCCTGGTCCGAGGAGGAGCTCGCGGAGACCGCTGATCTCGTCGCCCGGTACAAGGAGATCCGCCCGCTCGTCCAGCGGGGACACCAGCACCGGGTCGCCGTCGGCGGACCGGTGACCGCCGTCCACTACGCGGCCCCGGACGACAGCGAGCACGTGGTCCTGGTCTGGCGTCCCACGACCCGCTTCGGCCACCGCCCCGAGCCGGTGCGGCTGCCGGCCCTCGACCCCGGGGCTCAGTACGTCGACCCGGAACTGAACCGCGTGTACAGCGGCGCCGTTCTGGTGCGGTGGGGCATCGACCCCCGGCTTCCGGACGGCGACTACGCCAGCAGCCTGATCCGGCTCCGCCGCGTCAGCCCCTGAGCGTCACACCCCGGCCCAGCGCCTTCCCCGGCCCAGCACCCTCCCCGTACCCCGCCCAACCCTCCATCCCCCGCCTTCTCCCGCCCACTCCGGCCCAAGAGACTCTGGACCCACCCATGAACGCTGCCACGGACACCGCCCACGTCCTGGTGATCGGCATCGACGGCGTACGCCTCGACCTGCTTCCCGAACTCGACACTCCCCACCTCGACGGCATCGCCCGTGCGGGCTTCCTGGCGCCCGTCGAGGTCGACGCCGTGACACCCACGATGTCCGGCCCGTGCTGGACCACGATCGTCACCGGCGTAGGTGTCGCCAAGCACGGCGTGTGGGCGAACCGCCTCGACGGCAACCGGCTCGACGTCTTCCCCGACTTCACGACCCGCCTCGCCGCCTCGTGCGGACGCCGCACCTTCGCCGTCGGAGGCTGGGCCCCGCTCTTCCTCGCCCAGGAGGGCGGGCCGCTCTTCGTCGCCCCCACCCGGCTCGGCTACGTCGCTCCCCACGAGGACACCCCCGAGGCATGGGAGGAGGTGGACGAGAAGGTGACCGCCGAGGCCGAACACCTCCTCGGTCTGGACGAGGTGCTCCACGCCGGCTTCGTCTACCTCGGCGCGGTCGACGAGACCGCCCACTTCCTCGGTTGCGACAAGGAGTACCGCCTGTCGATCGAGGCCGCCGACCGGCGCCTCGGCCGGCTGCTCGCCGCCGTACGCGCCCGCCCCGACCACGCGGCGGAGCAGTGGACGGTCATCGTGGTGACGGACCACGGCCACCGTGACGAGGGGGGCCACGGGGGCCGCAGCCCGCTGGAGCGCACCGCGTGGATCGCCGCGTGCGGTCCCGGTCTGACCGCCGGCGCGGTGCCGTCGCTGCTCCATCACGCCGATGTCGCCGCCCACGTCTACACGGCCCTCGGCATCACGCCCGACACGCACTGGACCCTGGACGGCACCGCTTTCACCGCATAACCTGATCACCTTTCAGCGCGTACCCGATCATGTCAGACGTCAATCCGCTCGCAGGAGTTCCAAACCGATCAAGATCGGTTCTATAGTTCCGTCGTTCAACCTCTTCCCCCGTGTGCCTGCTCTCGAGAGTCTGGTTGATGTCGGCGTCGCCCACCCCGTTCCGTCCTGCCCTGATCGCCTCGCTGCTGACCCTCGCCGCCGGTGGTGCGCTCGCCGCGGCGGCGACGACCGCGGCGCCGGGCGGAATCCGCCCCGCGCTCGGCTGGTTCGCGGCCTGCGGAGTCCTGTTGCTGTCCTCCGCCACCTTCGCCGTGACCTGGTACGGGCGCACCTCGCGGGCGCTCGGCCGGCGGGCGGAGGTCCTCACCGCCGAACTCGCCTCGCGAGAGGCCTACATCGACCGCTACCGGGCCACCGCCGAGCGCGAGGCGGCGGCGACCGAGGAGCGGTACGCCACGGAGGCCGCGGCGTCGGAAGCCCGCCACACGGCTCGCGCGGAGGAGCTCGTACGCTCCCACGAGGCCTCGGCGGCACGGCTCGCCGCGGCGCGGGCGGCCGACGTCGTCGACCTGGAGAGCCGGCTGCGCCGCGCCGAGTCCGCCCGGTCCGCGGCCATGGCCGCCGCGGCCAACGCGGCCGGACGGATGCAGGCGCTGGCCACGAGCATGATGGCCGACCTGCGGGAGATGGAGCACCGGCACGCCGACGAGGACGTCCTCACCGACCTCCTCCACCTCGACCACCGCACCGCCCAGGCGGGCAGGCTCGCCGACTCCATCGCCGTGCTGACCGGGGCCCGTTCGGGCCGGCGGTGGACGCGTCCGATCGTCATGGAGTCGATCCTGCGCGGCGCGATGGGCCGGATCGGCGGGTACCAGCGGGTGCGGCTGCACTCCGGCAGCGCGGTGGCGGTGACCGGCCACGCCGCCGAGGGCATCATGCACGCCCTGGCCGAGCTCCTCGACAACGCCGCGAACTTCTCCCCGCCCAACGCGGAGGTCCACGTGTACGTGGAGGAGGTGCCGGCCGGCCTCGTCATCACCGTCGAGGACAGCGGTCTGGCCATGAGCGACGTGCAGTTGAGGCGCGCGGAGGCCGCCGTCGGAGCGGCCGCCCAGGACCTGGCCGGACTCTCCGGTACCCGTCTCGGCCTGCACGTCGTCGGCCGGCTGGCCCGCAAGCACGGCCTGACCGTGTCCTTCCGGCCCTCGGCACGCGGGGGCACCGGCGTTCTGTTGATGGTGCCTCAGGAACTCATCAGCCGCGCGCCTGAGGAGCGGACCGGCGCCCCCGCCGAGCCGCCGCCGGTCGCGGGCCGCGCGGTGACCGCCCCGGTCCCCGAGCGGACGCCCACGGCAGCGGCCACCGCTCCCGCGACGGCGAACGAACCCGGGGCCGTCCACGACACCCCGGTCGAGCAGGCCGACCCGACCACCGAGCACGCCGACCCGGCCGAGCACGCCACCGCGTCCGAACACCCCGACGCGGCCGAGCACGGCGCCGAGGCGGCACCGGACGGCATCGTCCTGCCCCGCCGCCGGCGCGGGGAGACCCTGGCCGCCCAGCTCAAGAGCGCGGAGACGCCCGGCGAACCGCGCCAGGACGCTCCGTCCACCGGCCCGTCCGCCGGGGCCAAGCCGCGCTTCGGCAGCTTCCACCGGGCCGTGCGCGCCGCGGGAGGCCGGGCCGCCGACGACGAGCGGCAGGCCGACACGTCCGTACCGTCCGACCCCCAGGACCCGGCGGCCGCACCGCACGCGCCGGCGTCCTCGAACTCCCCGTATTCGGAAGGCAATCCGCGATGACCGGCACCACCACCGACGAGAAGCTCAGCTGGCTCCTTGAGGGCCTGCTGGAACGCACCCCCGGCACCCGTCACGCCCTGGTACTCTCCCGCGACGGCCTCAAGCTCTGCCGTACCTCCGAGCTCTCCGTCGACCAGGCCGACCAGCTCGCCGCGATCTCCGCGGGCATCCAGAGCCTGTCGCACGGTGCGTCCGTCGAGTTCGGCGACGGCACGGGCGGCGTCCGCTCCGCGATGGCCGAGTTCTACGGCGGCATCCTCTTCATCGTGGAGGCGGGCGACGGCGCCCACCTCGCCCTCGTCGCCGACGAGGACGCCGACGCGGGACTCGTGGGCCACAACATGACGGAACTGGTCGAGCAGCTGGGCGAGCACCTCGTCGCCAGGCCCCGGGGATGAGCCGGGTCAGGCCGGGCCGGGACGACTCGCCCGACCGCCTCTACACCGTCACCGGCGGGCGCACCCGTGCCGGATCCGACGCCTTCGACGTGGTCACGCTGGTGGTCTCCGAGAGTGATCCGGTCCCCGGCATGCAGTCCGAGCACGCCGCGATCCTGCGCATGTGCCGGTTCCCCACGGCGGTGGTCGAGGTGGCGGCCGGGCTCGGCCTGCCCGTGTCGATCACGCGGATCCTCCTGGCCGACCTGCACGACACCGGCCGGATCAGCGCACGCCATCCCCGGCCCTCGTACCGCCTTCCCGATCACGACATCCTGGAGCAGGTGCTCGTTGGACTCCGTAGCCTCTGAGACGCAAGACCGCCGGACCCTGCACAGCACCGCCGACAACGGACTGAAGATCGTCATCGTCGGCGGGTTCGGAGTCGGCAAGACCACCCTGGTCCGCTCGGTCAGCGAGATCCGCCCGCTGAACACCGAGGAGACGATGACGCAGGCCGGCGAGCACATCGACGACACCGGCGGCGTCGCCGCGAAGAAGGCCACCACCGTGGCCTTCGACTTCGGCCGGATCTCCCTCGACGCGCACAACGTCCTGTACCTGTTCGGCGCCCCCGGACAGGAGCGGTTCTGGTTCCTGTGGGACCGGCTCTTCGCTGGCACGCTCGGTGCCGTCGTACTCGTCGACACCCGGCGGCTCTCCGACTCCTGGTACGCCGTCGACCGCCTCGAACACCACGGCACCCCGTTCGTCGTCGCCTGCAACGACTTCGGCGGACCCGCCCACACGCCCGCCCAGATCCGCGAGGCCCTCGACCTCGCCGACGAGGTTCCGCTGGTCTTCTGCGACGCCCGGTCGCGGGAGTCCGGCAAGCAGGTCCTCATCTCGCTCGTCGAGCACCTGCAGACCCTCGTCGCCCCGGACCCGCAGCCGATCCCGGAGCCCGCCCCGTGACCCACCCCGCGTCCCCGTACCCGCCCGTCCCCCTGAGCGGTCCCCGGTTCCAGACCGACCCCGTCGAGCTGTACCGGCGGATCCGGCGCGAGCACGGCGCCGTCGCCCCGGTCGTGCTCGACGGCGACATACCGGCCTGGCTGGTCCTCGGCTACCGCGAGCTGCACCAGGTCACCAGCGACCCGGTCCTCTTCTCGCGCGACTCCGAGCTGTGGAACCAGTGGGACGCCATCCCGGCGGACTGGCCGCTCCTGCCCATGATCGGCCGCAAGCAGCCGTCCATCCTCTACACCGTCGGCGAGCGGCACCGCGAGCGGGCCGGGGTCATCTCCGACGCGCTGGAGGCCGTCGACCCGTTCGTCCTGAAGGCCCGGGCCGAGCGGTTCGCCGACGAACTCATCGACGGGCTCTGCGCGAAGGGCGCCTGCGACATCATCGCCGAGTACGCGATGCTGCTGCCCGTCCGCGTCCTCGCGAGCGTCTACGGCTTCGCCGACGAGCAGGGCCCGGCTCTGGTGACCGCCATGAACGACATGATCAACGGTCAGGCGGGGGCCCTGGAGGGCCAGCGCCATCTGGCCGAGTCCATGTTCGCGCTGCTCGCCGCCAAGGCGGAGACGCCCGGTGACGACGTCGCCTCACGCATGATCGCCAACACCGCCGGCTTCACCGTCGAGGAGGTCGCCCAGGACCTCATGGTGATGATGGCCGCCGGCCACCAGCCCACCGCCGACTGGATCGGGAACTCCCTGCGCCTGATGCTGACCGACGACCGGTTCGCGGCCTCCCTCTCCGGTGGCCGCCACAGCGTCGGCGAGGCGATGAACGAGGTCCTCTGGGAGGACACCCCCACCCAGAACGTCGCCGGCCGGTGGGCCTCCCGCGACACCCACCTCGGCGGGCGCCGGATCGGCCGGGGCGACCTCGTCCTGCTCGGCCTGGCCGCCGCCAACTCCGACCCGCACGTCCGGGCCGACTCCGGCGCCCTCACCGGCGGCAACAACGCCCACCTCTCCTTCGGGCACGGCGAACACCGCTGCCCCTTCCCCGCGCAGGAAGTCGCCGAGACCATCGCCCGGACCGGCATCGAGGTGCTCCTCGACCGACTGCCGGACGTGGATCTCGCGGTGGCGGAGGACGGCCTCACCCGCAGGCCGTCCCCATGGCTGCGAGGCCTCTCCGCGCTCCCCGTGACGTACACCCCGACCCCCGCCCTTGGAGCCTTCGCATGAGCTGCCCGTACGACCACACCGCCGCGCCCGACGCCGACGTGATCGTCCTCGACCCCTTCGTCGCCGATCTCGACGCCGAGAGCGCCCGGCTGCGCGAGGCGGGCCCGCTGGCCCGCGTCGTCCTGCCCGGCGGCGTGCCCTGCTGGTCCGTCACCCGCCACGCCGAGGCACGGCAGCTGCTCACCGACTCCCGTCTGGTCAAGGACATCGACGTGTGGGGCGCCTGGCAGCGCGGTGAGATACCCATGGACTGGCCCCTGATCGGGCTGGCCAACCCCGGCAAGTCCATGCTGACCGTGGATGGCGAGGAGCACCGGCGGCTGCGCACGCTGGTCGCGCAGGCGCTGACGGCGCGCCGGGTGGAGCGGCTGCGTGCGGGCATCGAGGCCCTCACCACCGAGAGCCTCGACCGGCTCGCGGAGCGGCCGGCCGGCGAGGTCGTGGACCTCAAGGCGGAGTTCGCGTATCCGCTGCCGATGAACGTGGTCGGCGAGCTGATGGGCGTCGACAAGAGCGACCACCCCGTCATGAAGGCCCTGTTCGACAAGTTCTTCTCGACGCAGACCCCGCCCGAGGAGGTGCCGCAGATGATGGCGGACCTCGGTGCCCTCTTCGCGGGGATCGTGGCGGCGCGGACCGAGCAGCCCGGCGACGACCTCACGAGCGCGCTGATCGAGGCGTCGGAGGGCGGCGACCGGCTCAGCACGCAGGAGATCACCAACACCCTCCAGCTGATGGTGGCCGCCGGTCACGAGACGACGATCAGCCTGATCGTCAACGCCGTCGTCGCCCTGGAGACCCACCCCGAGCAGCGCGCCCTGGTGCTGAAGGGCGAGGTGCCGTGGGAGAACGTCATCGAGGAGACCCTGCGCTGGTCGACGCCCACCTCGCACGTCCTGATCCGGTTCGCGAGCGAGGACATCCAGGTCGGCGACCGGGTGCTGCCGAAGGGTGACGCGCTGATCGTGTCGTTCGGTGCGATCGGCCGGGACGAGGACCAGCACGGTACGACGGCGGGCGCGTTCGACGTGACCCGTACGCCCAACCGGCACATCGCCTTCGGCCACGGTCCGCACGTGTGCCCGGGAGCGGCGCTGTCCCGCCTCGAGGCGTCGGTGGCACTCCCCGCGCTGTACGCGCGCTTCCCCGAGCTGCGGCTCGCGGTGCCGCGCGAGGAGCTGCGGAACAAGCCGGTCGTGACGCAGAACGACCTGTTCGACCTGCCGGTGTTCCTGGCCTGACCCGGCCCGGGGCTTCCTCCCGTCGGGCGGGCCGCGGCCGGCCCGACAGGAGGGGTGATCTGGTGTCCAAGGGGGGACTTGAACCCCCACGCCCGATAAAGGGCACTAGCACCTCAAGCTAGCGCGTCTGCCATTCCGCCACTTGGACCAGGTGTGTGTCGTGACGCGGAGTGACCCCCGCGGCGACAGAGATCAATCTACCAGGCCGACGGGGTGCTCTTCACCCACGTTTTCCGTGGTCAGCGCCGCGCGGCCAGACGCACGTGCGATTACTCCACGTGACGCGGGCGCTGCGCGAGGTGACGCCGGGTGCTTCACTGGCGGCATGCCTTTCGCTCACTACGGCGTGCTCGTGGGAAGCCTCTACCGGCACTACCGCGACCTGCCCGACAACCAGGGCCGCTGGTTCCACATGAACCTGGAGGTGGACGCTCCCGACGGGCGCTACCACTGCGCCGTCGACGTGGACAGCCACAAGTCCGACGTCGGGGTGCGGTGGAAGTCCTTCACCGTGGACGCCGCCGCACTCGGACCCGCCGCCGTGCTCGCCCCCGGCTACCACGACCTCGACTCCACGCCGGAGTCCGGCGCCCTCGACTTCCTGCGCCATCCGGAGCTGGTGGACCGCACCGGCGTCCTGTTCGAACGGCGCCCGCCGTCCTGGCTCCAGGAGCTCCTCGACCTGCTCGGCTCGCGGCCGTGGCACGCCGGGTCCAACGAGGACGCCGCCGCCGCGCTGGAGGCGATGCTGGTGCCGGGGCAGCGCGTGCTCGTCTTCGGCGAGCCGTTCGCCGACGACCTCGAAGGCGACCTCGGCATGCACAACATCCACCAGAACCAGGGTGATCCGGCGGGCTCCCAGTGGTGGCCGGAGAACGGGATCTGGCAGGACGGCGGGACGCTCGCCCGGCGCGACGACGGCCGGTACGACGTCTTCCTGAACAGGTTCTCCAGCCAGGCGGGGCAGACGGACAGCGGCGGCCACCCCTTCGGGTGACCGCCCGGCATCAGCCGACGATCCCCGGTCATCAGTGCTCTGTCCTCAGCCTTCGGTCCTCCGTCCTCAGTCCTCCAGCGGCCGGGTCGCAGGGCCCTGGAGCACCGTGCCGTCCCGTGCGAAGCGCGATCCGTGGCAGGGGCACTCCCAGGTCTCCGCCACCTCGTCGTAGCCCAGTTCGCAGCCCATGTGCGTACAACGCCTGCGGGTCCGCAGGCCGTTCACGTAGTGGTGGGCCACGGCGGCCTGATGGCGTACCACCCCCGGGTACTCGCGGACGGGCAGGGTCCGGCGCGGATCGACGAGCTCCGTCCACGCGGGGCGGGGATCGCCCGTCACATGTGCCGCGAGGAGACGGCCCGCGGCGACGCCGTTGCTGAGTCCCCAGCCGCCGAACCCGGTGGCGACGTAGACGTGTTGGGTGTCGGGGTGCTCGTGGCCGATGCAGGGCAGTCCGTCGGCCGTGTGGACGTCCTGGGCCGCCCACCGGTGGACCGACGGCGCCTCGGCGAAGCCCGGCAGGTGGCCGCGCGCCCACTCCTCCAGGCGCGCGTACCGCTCGCGGACACCACCGCTCCCCGGTTCGTACGCCTCGCCCGCGACGATCAGGAGCCGCCGCCCCTCGCCGAGCGGGGCGGTCCGCACCGACCGGGTGTTCTGGTCGGAGGTCACGTACATGCCGTACGGGGCGTCGCGTTCCCCGACGGCGGCGGCGACGACCAGCTCGCGGCGCACCGACAGCCGCAGCAGCAGGGTGGAGTGGCAGCGGAGCGGGAAGTGGGTGGCCAGGACGACGTCACGGGCGTGGACCGTGCCTCCGGCCTCCAGCGTGAGCCGGCAGTCGGCGCCCTCCTTCAGCTCCGTGACGCGGGTGTCCTCGTGGATCCGGACGCCCCGCGCGATCAGGTCGTCCGCCAGGCCGAGCAGGAAGCGGCGCGGGTGGAACTGCAGCTGCTCCTCGACCCGGACGGCCGCGGCGACGGCGTAGGGAAGCCCGGTCCCGGTCACCTCGGCGGCCGGCAGTCCCGCTTCGGCGGCTGCCGCCGCCTCCTCGTGGATCTCCCCCACCCGCTCCTCGTCGACGGTGTAGGTGTACGCCGGACGGCGTTCGAGCTCGGCGTCGATGCCCAGGTCCGCGCAGAGGCGCACCACCTCCCGCAGGGCGCCCTCCTGGGCGTCGGCGTACAGCGCGGCCGCCGGTGCGTCCTTCCGGCTGCGCAGGCTCGCGTAGAGCAGCCCGTGCAGGGACGTCAGCTTGCCGGTGGTGTGGCCGGTCACCCCGGCCGCGATCCGCCCCGCCTCCAGCACCACCACGTCGCGTCCGGCTCGGGTCAGCTCGTGGGCGGTGCACAGGCCGGCGATCCCGGCGCCGACCACGACCACGTCAGCGGTGAGGTCGTCCTCCAGGGGCGGGCGGGCTGGGTGGGGCGGCGCCGACTCCAGCCAGTAGGAGACTCCGGTTCCGGGCATCCTCACTCCTCACGGAGGGTGCCCGCATCGGCGTCGGCACTGTCCTCCAGGGCGTGGACGATCGCCGCCGAGAAGGCGTCGAGGTCGTCCGGCTTTCGGGAGGTGATCAGCGGATGGCTTCCGGAGGTGTCGACGACGACCTCCCGGTCGACCCAGCCGCCACCCGCGTTCTCGACGTCGGTCCTGAGCGAGGGGTACGAGGTCAGCTCCCGGCCTCCGGCGAGACCGCTCTCCACCAGGAGCCAGGGTCCGTGGCAGATGGAGGCCACCGGTTTGCCGGCCTCGGCGAAGGCCGACACGAGACGCAGCGCCTCGTCGTCGGTGCGCAGCCGGTCGGCGTTCACGGTGCCCCCTGGCACGATCACGGCGTCGAATCCGTCCGCCGTGGCTCCGGCCATGGTGGTGTCCGGCCGTACGACCGCGCCCGGCCGGCGGTCCGAGACCAGCGTCTGGACGTCCCCCTCCTCCTGGGCGGCGACCGTGACCCGGGCGCCCGACTTCCGCAGGGCGGCGATGGGCTTCTGCAGCTCGTCCTGCTCCGTCCCGTAGTTCGTCGTGAGGACGAGTACGTGCTTGCCGTCGATGGACACGAGGTGTTCCTCTCTCTCGCGGGTCCTATGGGGTCGGGGTGGTCCGCGGTCCCGCCGTCCGGCGCCGCGACCAGCGGACGACCAGGTTCAGCAGGCTGGTCAACGTCAGGACCCACGTGGCCGCGAACGCCCAGATCAGCGCCGGCGCCTCGGTGCCGACAGCGAGGACGAGCAGGGTGACGGTCGTGAGGCCGAGGGCGACGACGCCCAGCACGGGCAGCCGCCGACGTACGCCGGCGGCCGAGGGCACGGACCACCGGAGGCCCCGGCTCATCGTGCGCAGGCGGCGCGCGAGCGGCTCGTCCTGGTCCAACTGTTCCTCTATCTCCGCGAGAGCGCGCAGCTCGCGCGCCGAGAGCCGGACCTCGTCCATCGCGGACACCTCCTCCCACTCCCGCCTCCTGCGCGGGGTCGGATTCCGCGGCCGAACCGGCCGCGTGTCCTCCTCCTCGTGCGGCTTCCCGAAGGACGCGAGTCGAACCACCGTCACTGGATCAGGGTCGCCGCCCGGCGGCCGTCACCAAGCCTCGGTGGTTCGATCACGGCCGCCCGCCCGGCGCGCCGCACACCCCACTGCGGTATCCCCTGAGCGCTGGACCGCGAGCCGCCCCCGGGATCTACTCCGCCGGGGCGGGCCGCAGTTCTTTCGGGCCGTAGACGGCCGCGTCCTTCCCGGACAGCAGGGCCCAGTAGCGGTCGCCGAAGGACCAGTGCCACCACTCCGTGGGGTAGTTCACGAGGCCCGCGGCGGAGAGCACGTCGCCCAGCAGCTCGCGGTTGGCGCGCGCCTCCTCGCCGATGTTCGGGGCGTGGGTGTAGCAGGCGCCCTCGCTCTCCTCCGGGTCCGCGTTCATCCGTGTGCCCAGGTCGCGTTCCCGTCCGTCGGCGTCCGCCAAGGTGAGGTCGACGGCCGCTCCGGCACTGTGCGGAGCGATGTCGGGCGGTGACACGTAGCGGCTCGCCGCGGAGTGGATCCGCTCCTCGGACCAGTCGGCGTGCAGGGCGCGCAGCTGGCCGGCGTACTCCTCGAAGTACTCCCGCTGGAGCGACGGCGGCCGGTAGCCCTCGACGAACAGCAGCCGCAGGCCGCGCGGCAGCAGCGCCTGGGCCTCCAGGAGCCGGTCGAGCACTCCCGACCGCAGGTACGCGAAGGCGTCCGCGGGATCCTGCTTCCGCGTGTCGACGAGCAGCGAGCCGCTCGTGCGGACGTCCACGAGACGGTCTCCGCATTCCGCGACGGGTATGGCACAGACCTTCGGGTCGGACATCAAGACGATCTCACTCATAGGGTGATCATCTCGTACGTACGCCTGACAAGGACGGATGGCCCGCATGCGACCGATCCCCGAGCCTGCCGACAGTGCTCCGGCAAGCACTCCCCAGGCGCGCCCCGTCTTCGACGCGCACCTCCACATCGTCGACCCGCGCTTTCCCCTGGTCCAGAACGACGGCTATCTGCCGCCCGCCTTCACCGTCGAGCGGTACCGCGAGCGCGTCGCCGGACTCGCCGTCCGGGGCGGCGCGGTCGTCTCGGGTTCCTTCCAGGGCTTCGACCAGGGGTATCTCCGCGCCGCCCTGGCCGCCCTCGGCCCCGGCTTCGTCGGCGTCACCCAGGTCCCGGCCACCGTGACGGACGCGGAGATCACCGGCCTCGACGCCGCGGGGGTGCGGGCGGTCCGCTTCAACGTCCGGCGCGGCGGATCGGCCACCCTCGACCAGCTGGACCGCCTCGCCCGCCGCGTCCACGACGTCGCCGGCTGGCACACCGAGCTCTACGTCGACGCACGCGACCTGCCCGAACTGGCCACGACCCTGGCCGCCCTGCCCGCCGTCAGCATCGACCACCTCGGCCTGCACCGCGACGGACTCCCCCGTCTGCTGGCCCTCGTCGAGCGGGGCGTCAAGGTCAAGGCCACCGGGTTCGGGCGGGTCGACCTCGACCCCGCCGCGACCATGACCGCCGTTCTGCGGGCGGACCCCACGGCTCTCATGGTCGGCACCGACCTGCCCTCCACCCGCGCCCGCCGCCCGTTCACGGACGACGACCTCGTCCTCGTCGCCCGGACCGTCGGCGAGGAACACGTCGGCGCGGTGCTGTGGGACAACGCCGCCGCGTTCTACCGCGTCCCCACCTCCGCGTCCCCCGGTCCTCGGCGCGGCATGGCAGGAAGTCCGTAGGGCCCCTACCGCTCCGGCGTGCTGCCGCGGACGACCGGCTCCGCCGGGAGCAGCAGTCCGCTCGCCGGGGCGGCGGCGGGGTCCTCGACGGCGGCGATCAGCCGGTCGACGAGGGCGTGCGCGATGCCGGACAGGGGCAGCCGCACGCTGGTGAGGGCGGGCTGGAGCACCGTGCAGAGCGGCATGTCGTTGAAGCCGGTGACGGCGACGTCGGCGCCGACGGTGAGTCCGGCGGCCCGGACGGCCTGGTAGGCGGTAAGGGCGAGCCAGTCGTTCGCGCAGACCAGGGCCGTCGGGCGGGCGGGTCCGACGAGCAGGCGCTGGACGGCGTGGGAGAGCGCGGCCGGGTCGTCGTCGGGGACACCGACCTCGAAGGCGCCTTCGGGTGCGGCGGCCGCGGCCTGGAGCAGGCCGGACCGGCGGTCGGCCAGCCAGGGCAGGGAGGCCGCGGAGTTGACGTAACAGATCCTGCGGTGGCCCTGTTCGAGCAGGAGACCGACCAGGGCGGCGGTCGCGGCGGCGGAGTCGATGTCGACCCAGTTCTGCGGGCGTCCTGGGGCGGTGCGGCCGAAGGCGGCGAACGGGAAGCCGGCCTCGGCGAGCACGTCGACCCGGGGGTCGTCGTGGATGACGTCGGAGAGGACGAACCCGTCGACCTGGCGGGCGGCGATCAGCCCGTTGAAGGACTTGGCGACCGCTCCGGCGCCCTGCTGGGGGTCGCAGCGGAACAGCAGGATGCGGTGGCCGACGGCGTCGGCGGCGCTCACGAGCGCCTGGAGGAAGCCGCCCATCAGGGGGTTGGGGTCGGCGGGGTTGTCGGCGGGCGCGGGGTAGCCGATGACCTTCCGCGTGCCGGTGCGCAGGCTGCGGGCGGACTGGTCAGGCTGGTAGCCGAGTTCGTCGATGGCGGCGGTGACCCGGGCGAGGGTGGTGGCGCGGAGCCGGTGGGGGGCGTTGAGGGCGTTCGAGACGGTCTGGCGGGAGACGCCCGCCGTGCGTGCGACGTCCTCGATGGTCACCTGTCGAGCGGTCATCGTTCCTCTGTGTGCGGTGGGCGGCGGGCTGCGGGCGGCGGCCGTCCGCCCCCAGCCCGCCGTCGATCAGTGCTCGCGGGTCAGGGTGAGCAGGCCGCCGGTCGGCACGGTCACCGGGTTCGCACCGGCGACGAGGTCGAGCACGGTCTCGGACAGGATCTCACCACGGCAGTCCTGGACGCGGGCGAGGGCCCGTTCCGGCCGGGTGGCCGTCAGGAGGACGACGGTGTCGCCGTCCGCGTTGGCGACGAGCAGGGTCCCCGGGCCGTCCGTGCCGTACCCCTCCGGGAGCGCCACGGGCAGCGGCGCGTAGCGCGCGACCACCGTGGTGCGGTCGTCGCCCGCGCGGACCAGGGGGTAGCCGAGGTCCGGGCGGGAGGGTTCGAGGGAGCCCTGCTGGAGGACGTCGGCGTGGCGGCGGAAGACGCCGAGCCAGAAGCGCAGGGTGGCGAGCTGGTCGGGGGTCTGCGTGGCGAGGTCGACGGAGATCTGCGGCACCGAGAACAGGGCGTTGACGAGGTGGACGGCGACGGACTCGGGCGTCTCGGCGGCATGCCACATGATCATGTCGGCGTGGACGGCGAGCGGACCCGCGGTGAGCCGGCAGTCGACGATGCGCTGGCGGTTCTCGGCGGGGCTGAGCGGGCAGTCGACGGTACGGACCATGGTGGCGTACGGCCAGAGGCCGGGGCTGACGTACGGCTGGCGGTGCTCGACGATCACGTCGGGCCTGGTGCGGCGCAGCCGGGCGTCGAGGTCGGCGAGGAGCCGGCGTACGCCCTCGTGGAGGGTGTCGTGGTCGGCACCGGCGGGGGCGGGCGGCGGGTCGGCGACGGCGAAGAGGTCGATGAAGTCGAGCTTCACGCCGTCCATGTCCCAGTCCTCGACCGCGCGGGAGATCTTCTCGATCAGATAGCCACGGACCTCGGGGTGGCGGGGGTCGAGCACGGCCGCGTCCAGCTGCGGCACCTCGCGCAGGATCTTGCCCTTGAAGCGGTCCCAGGCGTCGTTGTGCCGGCCGATGAACGGCACCGCGTACCAGAGGAGGTAGGCGAGGCCGAGCCGGTGGACCTCGGCGACGTGGCCGGCGAGATCCGGGAAGGCGGTGGTGTGGGGGTCCCAGTCGCCGCAGTGGCCGTAGCCGCGCGTGCGGTCGGCGGTCTGCCAGCCGTCGTCGACGATGATGCTCTCGATGCCGAGGCCGGCCGCGAGAGCCGCCTGGCGCTCGACGACGGCGGCGTCGACGTTCTGATGGAGGCTGTACCAGGTGGAGTAGGCGGGCATGCGTGCGGCGGGGGCGACGCCTGGGTGCTCCAGGCCCTCAGCCCACCAGTCGGTGACCGCCTGCACGGTGGCCGCGAAGTGCCGGCCGCTGAGGTCGATCCGCAGCCGCAGCGGCGGCCCGCCGGGGGTGAGTTCCTGCTCGACGGTGAACGCGAACTCGCCGCTCTCCTCGACGACACCGGCGCCGACGCGCACGGGCGCGGCCGTCTCGCCGGCGGCGGCGGTGCACAGGGCGCGGTCGCCGGTGCCGACCAGGCTGGCGACGGGAGCGCCGAGGGCGAGCGAGACGGTCCTGGGGGTGATCCAGGACGGCGGCAGCCAGCGGGCGGCGCTGGTGTCCGGGGTCCAGTAGGCGGTGGCCCCGACGCAGGGGACGCGCCATTCGGCGCGGAGGGTGACGGCCTCCGTCGCGGTGACCTCGATCAGTGTCACGCCGTCGTCGGCCCGGGTGACGGTGGACTCCCACGCGCCGCCGCCGAGCCCGGTGAGGTGCACGGTGAGCGGGTCGCCGGTGGAGTGGAACAGTCCGGTGGCGAGCCGGCGCTGAACGACGGTGCCGGGGACGTCCTCGGCTGCCGCGCCGGGGCGCCAGGCGGGGACGGGCGACTGAGGAGCCTTCTCGCCCTCGGCGTCCTCGGGAGCGGTGTTCGGTGGGGCGGTGGTCACGGCGGTCACTCCTTGGTGGCCCCGGCCAGCAGGCCGGAGATGAACTGGCGTTGCAGGACGAGGAAGAGGGCCATCACCGGGATGGCCGCGATGGCGCCGGCCAGCAGGACCTGTGCGTAGTTGGTGGTCGCCAGGCCCTGGAGGGTGGCGGTGGCGACGGGCAGTGTGTACATCTCGGGGCTGCGCAGCGCGATCAGCGGCCAGACGAACTGGTTCCAGCCGCCGAGGAAGACGAACAGCGCGAGCGCCGCGATGATCGGCCGGTTGACCGGGATGACGATCCGCCACAGCACGCGCAGTTCGCCGGCGCCGTCGACGCGGGCCGCGTCCAGGAGTTCGTCGGGCATCGACCGCAGCGCCTGCCGCATCAGGAAGATGCCGAACGGGGTGACCAGGCCGGGCAGGATGACGGACTCGTACGAGTCGATCAGGCCCAGGTCCATCATCATCTGGAAGATCGGGATCAGCATCACCGTGTCGGGGATGACGAGGGTGCTGAGCAGCAGGACGAAGAAGAGGTTGCGTCCGCGGAAGTCGAACTTGGCGAAGGCGTAGCCGGCGAGGACGGAGACGACGACCGCCCCGACGGTCTGGACGCCCGCCACCAGGAGGGAGTTGAGGAGGACGCGGGTGAGGCCGATGGACTCCTGGAGGCCTTGGAGGTTCTCCATGAGGTGGCCGCCGGGCAGCAGCTTCGGCGGCCACGAGAAGACGTCCTTGTTGTCCTGGGTGGCTGCCATGGCGAGCCACCAGAACGGTCCGACGCAGAGCCCGAAGGCGCCGGCGAGCAGCACGGTGAGCAGGGGGCCGCGGAGCTTCATCGGCGCTCTCCCATCAGGCGGACCTGGAGGATGCCGAGGACGGACACGATCAGCGCGAGCGCGTAGGCGAGGGCCGAGGCGTAGCCGAAGTCGAAGTACTTGAAGCCGTTGTTGTAGAGGTACATGGTGACCGTGAGGGTGGCGTTGTCGGGGCCGCCGCCGGTGAGAACGTACGGCTCGTCGAAGAGCTGGAGGGTGCCGATGGTGGAGAGCACCACGGTGAGCAGGAGGATCGGCCGCAGCTGGGGCAGGGTGATGGAGACGAAGCGGCGGATCGGACCGGCGCCGTCGACCATCGCGGCCTCGTACAGCTCCTTGGGGATGCCCTGGAGGCCGGCGAGGTACATCACCGCGTTGTAGCCGGTGTAGTGCCAGGTGATGACGAGGACGACGCCGACGCGGGCCCAGCCGGGGCTGCCGAGCCAGTTCACCCGGTCGACGCCGAAGAGGGAGAGGACCCAGTTCAGCAGTCCCGCGTCGCGGTTGAGGATGACCGAGAACATCACGCCGGCGGCGACCAGACCGGTCAGCGAGGGGACGAAGACGCCGAGTCGCCAGAGCGGGCGCAGCCAGACCTTGGTGGAGTTGAGGCCGAGCGCGACGAGCAGGGCGAGGCCGAGCATCAGCGGCACCTGGACGACGAGGATCAGCGCGGTGTTCCTCAGCGCCGTCCAGAACAGCGGGTCGTCGAGGAGGCGCCGGTAGTTGGCGAGTCCGGTGAACTGCCGCTGCTCGCCGTTTCCGGTGGTGAGGCTGATCCAGAACGAGGCGGCGATCGGGTACGCCTTGAAGATCGCGAAGCCCAGGACGGCGGGCATGATCAGCAGGTACGGGACGGAGTCCCGGGTCAGCAGGCGGCGTCGGCCCGGGCGGGCGGAGCCGGTGCGCCGGGAGGTGCCGCGACCGGCGGTGGTGACGGTCGCGGTGGCGGTCGCGGCCCCGGAAGCGGGGGCGCGTTCGGACGGGGCGAGGGACATGATCAGGCCGCCTGCTGCCGGCCGGTCTGCTGGGCGAGCTGCTTGGCCGCGGCCTTGAGCGCCGTGGCCGGGTCGGCGCCCTTGATCAGCACCTGGCTCTGGGCGTCACTGGCGAGCTTCAGGGCGCGGCTGTAGTCACCGGTGAAGTTGGTCGCGCCGGCCCCGGCGGTGAGCGAGTCGACGAAGGACCGCAGTACCTTCTGGCCCCCGTAGAAGGGGTCGGGGGCGCTGAACTTCGGGTCGGCGTAGGCCTCCTTGAGCGCGGGGAACACCCCGCCGGAGGCGAACATCCGGTTGATCTCGGCCGGCTTGGTGAGCGCGTACTCGATGAAGCGCCAGGCGGCCTTGCGGCGCTTGCTGGTGGCGGAGACGGTCAGGAAGGTGGAGTTGACGATGGCGCTGCGGCCTCCCCCGGGGACGGCGGCGGGCGGCTGCATGACGCGCCACTTCCCGCTCTGCGCCGGGAACTTGCTCGACAGGTACTCGATGGCCCAGGCGGGGTACGGGGCGGTGGCGAGCTTGCCCTGGCCGACGAGGCGCTTCCAGGTGCCCGTGCCCGCGGTGTCGGCGAGCAGACCGGCGTCGTTGAGCCGCTTGATGACGGTGAGGGCCTGGACGGCCTCGTCGGACGCGAGGGTCACCTTGCCCTCGGCGTCGAAGTAGAAGGCGCCCTGGAGCTGCATCAGGTTCTGGAAGAAGTCCATGTCCTGGACGGTGCCGGGCTTGTCGAGCCCGAGGAGCTGGGCGCCGGTGGCGGCGAGGATCTTCGGTCCCTCGGCTATCAGGTCGTCCCAGCTGGTGAGGGACGCGGGGTCGACGCCGGCCTTCTCGAAGAAGTCGTGCCGGTAGAACAGCCCGAGCGGGTTCACCTCCCACGGGAGGGCGTGGACGGCCTTGTCCTTGCCCAGGACGGTCGGCCACAGACCCTCGACGAAGGCGTCCTTGTGCCGGTCGGCGCCGAGCTTGGACAGGTCGGCGAGCCCCTCGGGGAACTTCTCCAGGTAGCCGGGCAGGTAGTCGACGCCGATGTGGAGGACGTCGGCGAGACCCTTGCCGCCGGAGGCGAGACCGACGGTGATCTTGTCCCAGATGGCGGGGTTGCCGAGGTCCTGGACGTCGACCGTGATGCCGGGGTTGTCCCGCTCGAAGGAGGGGACGACACCGCGGAGGGCCTCGGCGGCGGTGGTCCAGCTCCAGATGGTGATCTTCCCGCTGTCGCCGTCGGCGCCGCCGGCGGCACCGCCGGATCCGCCGCCGCTGCCGCCGCAGGCGGTCAGACCGAGTCCCGCGGCGGCGGCGGTGGCGAGGTGCAGCATCTGACGGCGACTCAGCTGGTGGGACATATCGGCTCCTGGGTGAGGGTTTTGGTGTCGGTGTCGGTGTCGGTGTCGGTGTCGGTGTCGGTGTCGGTGTCGGTGTTGCCGGCGGTACGGGTGGTTGGGGTGTTTCGGGTGAGCGTGTGCAGCGCCTCCGCGAACAGATCCACCGCGTGAGCCGGGGTGGACACGTGGGGAGAGAGGCGGATCCACTCGTCGCGGCGCGTGGTGATCACACCGGCCGCTTCGAGAGTGCGGTGGACGGTCACGGGGTCGTGACCGGGGAGCCGGAACGTGCCGATACCGGCGCGTTCGAGGTGGCCGAGCCCGTCCAGCAGGACCTCGGCGCCGGCCCGCCGCGCCCGGTCGAGCAGTTCGGCGAGGGTGGCCCGGATCCGGGTGCCCGCGGCGGCCGGGCCGCCCTGGGCGAGCAGCTCGTCGACGGCCGCGCCGATGGCGGCGGCGGCCGGGAAGTCCGGGTTGGTGGCGAGGTGGGCGGCGGCCCCGGGCAGCGGCGGTGCCGGGTGCCGCGCTGCGAACGGTTCCGCGACACCGGCCCAGCCGCCGAGCCCGGGAGCCAGTCGCCCGGCACACCGGTCGCGGATCAGCAGCAGGGCGGCACCCCAGCCCGCCCGCAGCCACTTCTGGCCGCCGCTGACGAGGACGTCGGCGGCGTCCGCGTCGAGCGGGACGGCGCCGAGACCCTGGATGGCGTCGACGACGAGGAGGCGGTCCGGTCCGAGCACCTCCTTGAGGGCGGCGAGCGGAGCCACGTACCCGGTGAGCGAGTCGACGGCGCTGACGGTGAGGGCGGTGACGTCGGACGTGAGGTGACGGCGCAGCAGGTCGGGCGTGATGTGACGCCGCCCGTCCGGGTCGACGAGGCGGACGTCCGGGCCGCCGCGGCCGGCGAACCGGAGCCAGGGGTAGACGTTGGCGGGGAACTCGCCACGGGGCACCAGGATGGTGCCGGGACCCTGGAGCGCCGCGGCGACGGTGAACAGGCCGTTGCTGGTGGACGGGGCGAGGGCGATCTCGTGGGGGCGGGCGTCGAGCAGCCGTGCCGCCGAGGTCCGTGCGGCGTCGCTGAGGGCGAACAGCCGGTCGAGGTCGGCGGGGTCCGCGCGGGTCGCCAGGGCGGTCGCCGCGGCGAACGCGTCGGCGGGCCGCCGGGCGAGCGGGCCGACCCGGGCGTGGTCGAGGTAGCCCGGCATCGGACCACGGACGGGGGGCGGTCCAGGAGCCGCCGAGGTGGCGGCTTCGGGTGCCCGTGGATGAATTTGATCGTTCAAAATCTGTCCCTCAAGAGGCCAGGCACATAAGTTTCCGGAATTTGAAGGTTCACATTAGAGAGATGAGATCACCTCGGCAAGAGGTCGGACAGGGTGAATCACGCCGGGCCGCAGCTCTTCGGGGGAACCCTCCGCGGGGCGTCGCGCGGCGCCGCCGGCCGGCCCCCGGGTTCGGGCTATCCATGGCCACAGACGACGGTCGTCCGTGACCGTCAGCGTCCGGCGAAGCCGGAAAGGTGGGAGACCAGTGGCCGTCCAGCCCATTCCCGAGGGATACCCGCGCGTCACGCCGTACCTCTGCGTCGACGGAGCCGCGGCCGCGATCGACTTCTACGTGTCCGTGCTCGGCGCGGTCGAGCGGATGAGGATGCCGGCGCCCGGCGGCGCGATCGGCCACGCCGAACTGACCCTCGGCAACTCGGTGGTCATGCTCGCGGACGAGTTCCCGGACATGGGGTTCCGCTCCCCCAAGGCGGTCGGGGGCACACCCGTCACCCTGCACGTCTACGTGGAGGACGTCGACGCGGTCTTCGCGAAGGCCCTCGCCCGGGGCGCCAAAGAGCTGTCACCGGTCAAGGACGAGTTCTACGGCGACCGCACCGGGCAGCTCGAAGACCCCTTCGGCCACCGCTGGAACCTCGCCACGCACGTGGAGGACGTCCCCGAGGAGGAGATGGAGAAGCGCGCGAAGGCGGCGATGCGGTCCATGCAGCCACCGTCCGAGGCCGCCTGAATCTCGACGCACGGCCACCGGCCCGGGACGCGACGCCGACCGCGTCGCACGTACGCGCCAAGGGTGACAAGCACCCGATTTCGCCGGTCAGGGCCCCTTCATACAGTCAGACTCGCGGGAGGCAATGCGCCGGTGGGGCGTGGGCGAGGCGGGGGCGGCGAGACGGGTGGGTGTGACCGAGCGCGGTACGACCGGTCGTGCCGACGGGGGATCGGCGCGTGCGCTGCCGCGGCACGTGGCCTGCGTGATGGACGGCAACGGCCGCTGGGCGCAGCGGCGTTCGCTTCCCCGCACGGCGGGCCACCGGGCGGCGGAGACCACCGTCATCGACATCATCGAGGCGGCCCGGGCGGCCGGCGTGGAGTGGCTCAGCCTGTACGCCTTCTCCACCGAGAACTGGAACCGCCCCGGCGCCGAGGTCGACTACCTGATGCGTCTGGTCCGCCGGGTCGTACGAAAGCACGCGCCGCTGCTGCTCGCCCGCGGCATCCGCTGCCGCTTCCTCGGGGTCTCCGACCCCCGTATCCCCCGCGATCTGGCCCGGGACTTCGACGACCTGACGACCCTGACGGCCGACTGCCGCGGGATGACGCTGACCGTCGCTTTCGACCATGGCGGGCGCCGGGACATCATCGAGGCCGCGAAGTCGCTGATCCGCAGCGGGACGCCCGCCGACGAGGTGACCGAGCGGCTCTTCGCGGACCATCTGCCGTTCCCCGACACCCCGGACGTGGACCTCGTCATCCGCACCTCCGGTGAGCAGCGCATCTCCAACTTCATGCTCTGGCAGGTCGCCTACGCCGAGTGGGTCTTCCCCGAGGCGCTCTGGCCGGACTTCCGGGCCCCCGACTTCCTTGCCTGCCTGCACGCCTACCGGCGCCGCGACCGCCGCTTCGGCGGCGTGCCGCCTCAATCCCACGGAGATTCGTCATGACGACCGGAACCACGCGAACCGCGCCCGACGAGGCCGACCTGTTCGGCCCGGAATTGCAGTTCCATGCCCTCTTCGACGACCCTCGCTGGGCGCTGGCCATGATCCGCGCCACCGTGCTGGAGGCCGCTCACCCGCAGATCGGAGCCGCCCTCGTCGACAACTCCACCTTCGTCGCCCACCCCTGGCGCCGGCTCCGCAACACCTTCCTCAGCATGCGGCGCATGTTCGACGCCGACCCGGCGGTACGCGAACGGGAGGCCGCGCGGCTCAACCGGCTGCACACCCGCATGAGCGGCTCCGACTCCCGCGGCCGTGCCTACGACGCCATGGACCGCGCGACCCGCGCCTGGGTGATCGCCACCCTCTTCGAGAGCGGCGTCACGATGTGCCGGCTGAGCGGCCAGCCGCTCGACCAGGACACCATGGAACGCATGTACGCCGAGTACCGCTCGTTCCTCGCGGCGCTCGACGGCGACGCCGGGGAACTCCCCGAGGACCTCCACGACTTCTGGCGGTACTTCGACCGGGTCGTAGAGAACGAACTGGAGAACACCGAGGCGGCCCGTGTCATCCTCTACCGGCTCTTCGACCACCTGCCCGCCCCGGCGCTGCTCGACGGCGCGCCGACGCTGTGGGCGGCCGGCCGGGCTGTCGCCGGTCCGCTCCTCGGCGCGATCACCGTCGCCTCGCTCCCGGAGGCGTACCGGCGCCGGGCCTGCCTGCCCGAGATGCCCGGCGCCGCGACCCTGATGCAGGGCGCCTACCTCACCGCCGGGCTGGCCCGATTCCTGCCCGGGGGCTGGATCAACGCCGAGACCATCATCGAAGTCCTCTCGCTCCGGCCCGGCAGCGACGACCCCCGCGCCCGGACCGTGACCGCCCTGCGCGCCCGGATGAAGCGGGCGTCGGCCCTGCTCCGCCTCCTGGCGCCGCTGGGTGGCGACAACGACCCCGACCCCGGCCCGGAACCGTCCGCGGCCACGGGTGAGGGCCGGCGCTCGGCGGAGGAGTTCTTCCGGCAGGTGCTGGACCAGACCGGCGACGGCTACCTCGACTGGCCCGACCTCGCCGCCATGGCCCGCGAACTCTCCACCCGCCTCGACCTGGACGAGCCCGAGGAGACCCGGCTCTACGACGCCTTCGCCGCCTGGTGGCGCGAGCTCCAGGCCGCCCTCGACACGGACGGTGACGGCCGGGTGAGCGTCGAGGAGTACGCCGCGTCCGTCCCGTCCCTCGCCGGACCCGCGCTCATCCGCGTCGCCGAGGTCCTCTTCGACGCCACCGACAAGGACGGCAGCGGGACCATCGACGCGGACGAGTACCAGGCCCTCTTCCGTACCGCCTTCCACCGCGACCTCACCGCGACCGGCGGCGCCTACAGCCGGAGCGCCTTCGTGGGCGACTTCCTCTCCTTCATGTCAGGCCGCCGCACGAGCACCCTGTACGACCCCCTCCTCGCGGATGCCTGAGGCGCTCCGTCTGGATCACGGGGCGGCGCGCCGGAGGAAAGCGCCCTCGCTGCCGGCAGAGCGAGCACACGCGTGAGGCCCGGATCCTGTGGATCCGGGCCTCACGTCGATTCAGTAGCGGGGACAGGATTTGAACCTGCGACCTCTGGGTTATGAGCCCAGCGAGCTACCGAGCTGCTCCACCCCGCGTCGGTAGACACAACCCTACGCCATCGGGAAGGCGCTCCGCGCCATCGGCGCCAGGACGAGGCGGCTGGCATGGCTCCCCGCGGCGCTGGGCAGGACGGTGCCATGACTGTGCTCTCCCCGGACATCCGCGAGCGGCTGGAGGCTCCGCACCTCTGGTACGTCGCGACCGTCGACGCCGACGGCGCGCCCCATGTCAGCCCGATGTGGGTCGGCCTGGACGGTGACCTCGTCTTCTTCAACACCGCCGTCGGACGCGTCAAGGAGCGCAATCTGCGCCGCGACCCGCGCGTGTGCCTGTCGCAGGCCGACCGGTCCGGCCCCTTCGACCGCGTCCAGATCCGAGGCCGGGTCGTCCGGTTCGTCGAGGGCGCGGAGGCCGAGCGGAACATGGACCTGCTGGCGGCCAAGTACCTCGGCACCGAGCGGTTCGAGTGGGGCATCCCGGGCGAGCGACGGGTGGTCGCCCTCGTCGAACCGACCAGGATCCGACGCGTCATCGGCGTCGAACCGCTCCCCCCGGGCGCGCCCGGGGCGTGAAAGGCCGCCCGCCCCGGATCCCGTAACCCCGGGCGTGTGACCTGGCACGCATACGACGAACCGGCACCGCGCCGTTGCGCGCGATGCCGGTTCGGAGGCAGTGCGTCCCGTCGGGGCGCGTCGCCGGTTTCGGTCGGTCAGGAGATTTCGGGGAGGAGGCCCGTGACCGGGGCCGCCTGGTCGGTGAGCTGGTGGATCTGGCCCAGTTCGTTCAGGCGGTCGAGGCCGCCCAGCTGGCTGGCGATGCCGGGGAACCGGTCGCGGGACTCCTCGGGGATGCCGGTCGTCGCGACGGCGTCGAGTTCGCTGATCGGGTTGATCGGGTTGATCGGCGGGCCGAGCGGGCCGGCGGGGGCGACGGCCTGCGCCGCGGACACGCCGAGGCACGAGAAGGCGGCGGCGACGGCCAGGACCGAGGAAATGCGTCGTGTTGAGGTCATACCCCTCACAACGGACCGACGTGCCGACGGACACGGCCGGTCCCCGCTCCCACCGTCCGAACGGAGGTACCGGGCGCCGTCCGGCTACACCCGCTTCAGTCGGGCCCGCCACGGCCCGTCCGCCAACTCGAGCTGCACCACGAGCGGTCCCTCCGGCAGGGGAACGGTCTCCCTCCGCTTGCCGATCTCGTTGACCATGTTCTCGTCCGTGGGCAGGGCGGTGTGGTCGTCGTGTCCGGCGAGCTCGTAGATGTTCACGATGAAGTTGTCGTCGCCCCCGTAGCGGAGGGCGAGGTCGGCCACTCCCCCCGTGTGCAGCAGCACGTCGGGTCCGCGGGACTCGATCTCCTCCTCCGTCAGCCGGAAGGCCGTCGCCAGCGGCGACACCTCCACCCGCCACGGCCCTTCCGCCTCGAGCCGCATCCGGAGGGTCCCGTTCTTGGGGACCGTGGCGAGCAACCGCCCCCGGAAGTCGTCCTCGGTGCTGTTGACGAGGAGGTCCTGCTCCTTGTTGCGCCGGTCGAGGACCGTGAGGCCCGTGTAGCCGTCGCCCTGTACCTCCAGCTGGACGACGACCGGGCCCGGCGGA
Source organism: Streptomyces sp. NPDC055103 (assembly GCF_053607625.1). Taxonomy (NCBI): domain Bacteria; kingdom Bacillati; phylum Actinomycetota; class Actinomycetes; order Kitasatosporales; family Streptomycetaceae; genus Streptomyces; species Streptomyces sp. NPDC055103. The sequence goes on along the minus strand of NZ_JBSGTX010000032.1, from coordinate 52,522 downwards.
AGCCCGCTCACCGCGATCACGTCGTTGTCCCGGCCGATCTGTGTGTACGGCGCGAAGACGGGGCCGTACGACCAGCCGGGTCCGGAGGGCTGCCCCCGGTCCGCCGCGGCGGGGGCGACCGGGGTGACGGGCTGCGTCGGCGGAGCCGTCGGCGCCGACGGCACGGGAGGCACCGCGAAGGCCGGCAGGGCCGGGACCGCGGCGGGCATCGCCTGGGCGGGTGCCGCCTGCGCCGGCACGGCCTGGGCGGGCACCGTCCGCGGGGGAAGCGGTGCCCTCGGTGCCGCGACCGGCTCCGCCACGTTCACGCCGTGGTCCGTGGCCAGGCCCGCGAGACCGTTGGCGTACCCCTGGCCGACCGCCCGGAACTTCCAGCCGCCCGCCCGCCGGTACAGCTCCGCGAGGACCATCGCCGTCTCCCCGGCGCCGTCCGTCACGTCGTACCGCGCGACCGACGTGCCGTCGGGGGCGAACGCCTCCACCGACAGCCCGACGACGTCCCGCATCGTGCCGTTCCCCGTCGACCCGACCACCAGGACGCGGGCGATCCGGTCCTCGACGGTGGTGAGGCCGACGTCCAGCCATGCCGTGCCGCCGCCCGTGTCCGTCAGCCGGACCGCGCCGGACGGGTGCGCCGGCGCACTGTGGAAGACGACGTCTCCGTCGCCCCCGACCGCCCCGCTCTCCGTCAGGGACAGCGCCATGACGTCCACGCCCGCGCCCCGCACGGCGATCCGCAGCGGGACGGACGGTACGAAGCTGTTGTCTCCCTTGATCATCGATCCCATGGCTCGGCGGCCCTTCCCCTCGTGTCCCCACCCTTGTCGATCACGAAGTGATCCTGCATTCGACGGGGCTCGCGGGCAAGGCCCTCGATCGACGGGGCGGCGGCTCAGGCGCCGGCCAGCTCGGCGTTGGCGCGCTCCGTGACCAGGGTCAGGACTCGGCCGGCGGTCGCGAGGTCCTCGGCCGGGATGTCGGCGTACAGCCGGGCGGCGATCTCGGCGGATTCGGCGGACGTGATCGCGTCCACCTCCCGTCCCGCGTCCGTGAACCTCAGTCGGGACGTCTCCGCCGGGTCCTCCTCCAGCAGCTTCTTGGCCGTCAGCTCGTCGATGACGCCGCGTACGACCGAATCGTCGGTCTTCAGCGAGGCGTTGACGTCGGCGACGAGCTCGTCGCGGCCGATGGACCCGCCCGCTGCCACGAGGGCCCGGAGGGTCACGCTCTGCTGGTACGTGATGCCGTGACGGGTCAGCGCGCCCTCCAGGACGGCGCGCGCGGCGAAGAAGGCCAGGGCGACGACCCGGCCGTTGACCGCGGGTGCGGTGGTGGCGGTGGTAACGGTCATGACTGCTCCTCGTCGTTCTCGGTGGGTGGATCAAGGGGATCAAGAGGTACGTCGAGCAGGGTCGCCAGCTCGCGGGTGAACTGCCGCGCCCGCGGTCCTGCCTGTCCGCCGAGGGGCTCCAGCAACTGGTCGAGGAGGCCCTGGACCACCCTGACGGCGCGGCGCGCGACGTCGTGGCCTTCCTCGGTGAGCGTCAGCTGCACGGCGCGCGGGTCGTCCGGGTCCCTGGTGCGGTCGACGAGTCCGGCGGCCTCCAGGGCGCGGGCGAGCTTGGACACGTACAACGGCTCGAGCCCCGTGTGGTCGGCGAGACGCCGCTGGCTGGGCCGCAGCCCGGAGCGCGCCATGCCGTACAGCGAGGCCATCAGCGCGTACTGGGCATGGGTCAGGCCCAGCGGCGCGACCGCCCGGTCGACGGCCACCCGCCACTTGGTCGACAGCCGCCAGACCAGAAATCCCGCTGTCGCGCCCTCAGTTGCTCCGCTCATATCGAGATACGGTACATGGCTACTATGTCCATGGCTACTATTTTCTGGCGGATACCCGTAGAGCGGTGGTGGGCATGAGTGGGAGCTCGGCGTCCGCGGCGTGGAGAGAGTGGGGGGCGGCAGGAGGGAGTACGCACTCCTTGCCACTTACAACTTATAGCGCACAGGGGGGCTTGCGGCAAGGCCCCGGCGGTGCCGCAGAATCTCTCCTCATGACCCCCCTGATCACCAGTGCGTTCGACCTGCCCGACCGACTCTCCCCCAAGGCCGACCCGGCGCTGATCGCCGGTGACGAGAAGCACTTCGCGGACATCTCGGAGAGCCTCGAGCAGGTGATCGCCGAACTGTCCGAGCGTCTCGACGCCGAGCTCAAGGCCCCCGGCGGCGTCGGCCGCGAGGCGATGGAGCGGGACATGGAGGTCCACCGGCTGACCACCCGCCTGCGCGCGCTGCGCCGCTTCGGCATGGACCTGTGTCTCGGGCACATGGTCGCGTCCGACGGCTCCGAGCCCCTGTACGTCGGGCGGCTCGGTCTCACCGACACGTCGGGGCGCCGGCTCCTCATCGACTGGCGCTCCCCCGCCGCCGAGCCGTTCTTCGGGGCCACCCACGGCAACCCGATGGGGCTCGCCAGCCGCCGCAGGTACCGCTGGACCGGTGGCCGGATCAGCGACTACTGGGACGAGGTGTTCACCCAGGACGCGTTCGTCGGGCACGCCGCCCTCGACGACCAGTCGGCCTTCATCGCCGGCCTCGGCGACAACCGCTCGGCCCGGATGCGGGACGTCCTCGGCACCATCCAGGCCGACCAGGACGCCATCATCCGTGCGGGCTCCCGCGGCGCTCTCGTCGTCGACGGCGGCCCCGGTACGGGAAAGACCGTCGTCGCGCTGCACCGCTCCGCCTATCTCCTCTACTCCGACCCGCGCCTCGGTCACCGTCGCGGCGGCGTGCTCTTCGTCGGTCCCCACGACCCGTACCTGGCCTACGTCGCCGACGTCCTGCCCAGCCTCGGCGAGGAGGGCGTCCGGACGTGCACCCTGCGGGACCTCGTCCCCGAGGGGGCGTCCGCGCCGGGCGAGACCGACCCGGACGTCGCCCGGCTGAAGTCGACCGCGGACATGGTGGGGGCGATCGAGAAGGCCGTCAGCTTCTACGAGGATCCGCCCACCGAGGGAATGCCGGTCACCACGCCGTGGGCGGAGATGTGGCTGAGCGCGGACGAATGGGTCGAGGCGTTCCAGGCGCCCGGGCCGAGCACTCCGCACAACGAGGCACGGGACCTGATCTGGGAGGAACTGGCCACGATCCTGTGGGACAAGTTCGACGCGGACGGTTACGGGGACGGGGACGGCGCCGACGCCGTGTCGCCCGAGCAGTTCCGCAGGTCGCTGCTGCACGACAAGGAGCTGGTCGGCGCGCTCCACCGCGCCTGGCCCCTGCTCGAACCGGCCGACGTCGTCGGCGACCTGTGGTCGGTCCCCGCCTACCTGCGGATGTGCGCGCCCTGGCTCGACCGCGAGGAGGTCCGGATGCTCCAGCGTGCGAACCCGCAGGACTGGACGGTGTCCGACCTGCCGCTGCTGGACGCGGCACGGCAGCGGCTCGGTGACCCGAAGGCGTCGCTGCGCAAGCGCCGGCACGACGCCACCGTCGCCGCCGAGCGCGAGCGGATGGCCGGTGTCATCAGTGACATCGTCGAGGCCGATGCCGACGGCGAGGGTGCGGTGACCATGCTGCGCGGCCGGGACCTGCAGGACAGCCTGATCGACGAGAGCGCGCTGCCCGGCGCCGACGTGGACCCGCTGGCCGGCCCGTTCGCGCACGTCGTCGTGGACGAGGCGCAGGAACTGACCGACGCGGAGTGGCAGATGCTGCTGCTCCGCTGCCCGTCGCGGAGCTTCACCATCGTCGGCGACCGCGCGCAGGCCAGGCACGGGTTCACGGAGTCGTGGCGGGAACGGCTGGAGCGGGTCGGGATGGACCGGATCGACGTGGCCTCGCTCAGCGTCAACTACCGGACGCCCTCGGAGGTCATGGCGGAGGCCGAGCCGGTGATCCGTGCCGCGCTTCCCGACGCCAACGTGCCGAGTTCGGTCCGCAGCAGCGGCCTTCCCGTCGTCCGTGGGTCCGTCGCGGAGCTCGACTCGCTCCTCGACACCTGGCTCGCCGAGAACGCCGACGGCATCGCCTGCGTCATCGGCGATCCGACGTTCCCCGCGACGTCCCGCGTGCGGTCCCTGACGCCGCAGCTGTCGAAGGGGCTGGAGTTCGACCTGGTCGTCCTCGTCGATCCGGTGACGTACGGCGAGGGCATCGAGGGAGCGGTGGACCGCTATGTCGCCATGACCCGGGCGACGCGGCAGCTCGTGGTCCTCACGAGCTCCTGACCCGGCTGGGCGGCGGCAGTTGCGGCAGCTGGAGTGTGAAGCGCGCGCCGCCGCCGGGGGCCTGGCCGACGGTCAGGTCCCCGCCGTGGCGGCGGGCCACGTCGCGGGCGATGGCGAGACCGAGGCCCGCTCCGCCGTCGTCCCGGCTCCTGGCGTCGTCGAGGCGGACGAAGCGCTCGAAGACCCGGTCGCGTTCGGCCTCCGGGACCCCGGGGCCGTCGTCGTCGACGCACAGCAGCACGCCGCCGTCCGTCACGCGCACCGTCGCCGTGATCCGGGCGTCCGCGTGCCGCTGGGCGTTGTCGAGGAGGTTGCCGATCACCCGGGCGAGCCGCTGCCGGGAGCCCGCGACGACCGCCCCGGCGTCGGCCCCGGCCAGTCGTCCCCTCGCGGCCGGCGGCACCGGGTCCGCGCCGGTCCAGCAGGCCCGTGCGGCGCCGGACCGGGACGACGACTGATCGACCCGCCGGGGCCGTGGCGTTGACCTGGGAGACCGTTCATATAGCAGGACGAGTGGTTTAGCTCCCCGTCCGTGTGACGGAGCTGGCCCGTGGGACGCCCGTACGTCGAGTGTGTGCGCGATGACTACTCATGACACGCACACCCCGGACAGCGGCGCTCCGGACGACAAGGCGCTGGACACCGACGCTCCGGGCATCAGCGCTCCCTCACGGCGCTCCGTCGTCACGGCCACCGGCGCCTCGGCGCTCGCCGCCGGGCTCGCCGCCGCCTCCGCCGGGTCCGCGACCGCGCTGAGCCCGGCCACCGCGCCCTCGACGGTGCCCGCCGCCGTCCCGGCCGCCGCTCCGCCGGGCACCGACCCCCGGGCGTACACCGCGGTCGCCCGTGCCATCGCCGTCTACGACGAGCACGACGAGTCCCTCGTCCCGGCCTACCTCAGGGTCGTCGAGAACGGCCTGCCCGCCCGTCGGGCGAAGGCCACGAAGCGGGTCCTGATCGTCGGCGCCGGACCGGCCGGACTCCTCGCCGCCGACCTGCTCAACCGCGCCGGACACGACGTCGTCGTGATCGAGGCCAACGGCAACCGCGTCGGCGGCCGCGTCAAGACGTTCCGCAAGGGCGGCCACGAGAACGGCGAGCAGCCCTTCGCCGACCCCCTGCAGTACGCCGAGGCCGGCGCGATGCGGCTGCCCGAGAGCCACCCGCTCCTCATGGCGCTGATCGAGAAGTACGCGCTTCCCCGCCAGGAGTTCTACCTGGTGGACGTGGAGGTCGGGGACCCGTCGAAGCAGGCCAACCGCACCTGGATCCACGTCAACGGCGTCCACATGCGCCGGGCCGACTACGAGAAGGATCCCGCGCGGATCAACGACACCTTCGGTGTCCCGGACGCCTACCGTACGAAGACCGCCGCGGTCATCCTCGCGGACGCCCTCGAACCCGCGCGCCGGCTCGTCCGGGACAAGGAGGGGACGCCCCTCGTCGAGGGCTGGGTCGAGGTCCTCCAGCGGTACGGCCACTGGTCCATGTACCGATACCTCACCGAGGTCGCCGGGCTCGACACCCGCACGATCGATCTCGTCGGCACCATCCAGAACCTCACCTCGCGACTGCACCTGTCCTTCATGCACAGCTTCCTGTCCGCCGCGCTGATCGACCCGAAGACGAAGTTCTGGGAGATCAAGGGCGGCACCGCTCTGTTCGCCGACGCGCTGTACGCGCCCGTGAAGGGCAAGGTGCGGCTCGACAGGCGCGCCGTGCGCGTCGAGCGGCTCGGCGGCAAGGTCAGGGTGCACACCGTCTCCGAGGACCACCAGACCGGCGGGGAGGGCGTGACGGAGGTGTTCGAGGGCGACGAGGCGATCATCACCGTCCCTTTCTCCGGGCTGCGCCACGTGACCTTCGCTCCTCCGCTGGCCTACGGCAAGCGACGGGCGATCACGGAGCTGCACTACGACGCGGCGACCAAGGTGCTGCTGGAGTTCTCCCGGCGCTGGTGGGAGTTCACCGAGGCGGAGTGGAAGGAGGCGCTGGACTCGATCGAGGGCGGGCTGTACGAGAAGTACCGCGCGGGCGGGGTCGCGCACGGCGACCACCTCGGCGCGCACCGGTCCGTGAAGGACCTGGGGGTGACGGTCCCCGCGGGCCTCAAGGAGTAATTCTCCGTCTTCCGGCCGGTCGCGGACGGCGAACCGGAGGCGTCGCACGTCCGGGGCGGCGGCTCGGTCAGCGACAACGCCAACCGCTTCATGTACTTCGAGCACGCGGCGCCCATGGAGGGCAGCGACGGAGGGATCATGCTCGCCTCCTACAGCTGGGCCGACGACGCGCTGAAGTGGGACGCGTTCGCCGACGAGGAGCGGTACCTGCGGGCGCTCGCCGGTGTACAGGCCGTCTTCGGCCGCCGCTGCGAGGTCTTCTTCACCACCAAGTGCAGGACCCAGTCATGGATGCGTGACCACTACGCGTACGGGGAGGCCTCCGTGCTCTTCCCGGGGCAGCACACCGAGCTGTTCCCGGACGTCCCCACCTCCGAGGGGCCGCTGCACTTCGCCGGGTGCCACACGTCCGTCAAGCCCGCGTGGATCGAGGGCGCCCTGGAGTCCGCCGTGCGTACGGCCCTGAAGGTGCACACGGGCTGACGTGGCCCTGCCCGGGTGAGGGTCATCGGACCGGTGAGGGTCGCCGGACCAGTGGCCCTCAGCCGGCGGTCAGCTCGCCGCTGAGCCTGTCGTGGAGGGCGGCGCTGGGTGCGTTGAGGCCGATGATCTCCACGGTCTTGCCGCGCTGGGCGTACCGGGTCTCGATGGCGTCGAGGGCGGCGACGGAGGAGGCGTCCCAGATGTGGGCGGCGGAGAGGTCGATGACGACCTTGCCGGGGTCGGTGGCGTACCGGAAGCGGCCGACGATGTCGTTGGAGGAGGCGAAGAACAGCTCGCCGGTGACGCGGTAGACGACCGTCGTGCCGTCGGGGTCGACGACGGCCGTGACGTCGGCGACGTGGGCGACGCGCCGGGCGAAGATCACCATCGCGGTGACCGAGCCCGCGACGACGCCGACGGCGAGGTTGTGCGTGGTTACCACGCAGACGACGGTGATCACCATGACGGTGATCTCCCCGGCGGGCAGTCGCCGGAGGGTCTTCGGGGCGACGGAGTGCCAGTCGAAGGTGGCGAAGCAGACCATGACCATGACGGCGATCAGGGCGGCCATGGGGATGTCGGAGACCACCGGGCCGAAGACGATGCAGAGCACCATCAGGAACACGCCGGACAGGAAGGTCGACAGGCGCGTACGAGCGCCGGAGACCTTCACGTTGATCATCGTCTGGCCGATCATCGCGCAGCCGCCCATGCCGCCGAAGAAGCCGGTCACGATGTTGGCGACGCCCTGACCGATCGACTCGCGGGTCTTGCTGGAGCGGGTGTCGGTGATCTCGTCGACCAGCTGGGCCGTCATCAGCGACTCCATCAGGCCGACCAGCGCCATCGCGAGCGCGTACGGGGCGATCAGCGTGAGCGTGTCGAGCGTGAACGGCACGTCGGGCAGGCCGGGGACGGGCAGGGAGGACGGCAGGTCGCCCTTGTCGCCGACGGTCGGGACGGCGATCCCGGCGGCGACGGTGACGACGGTAAGAACGGCGATCGAGACCAGCGGGGCCGGGACGACCGTCGTGATCCGGGGGAAGAACACCAGGAGCGCGAGCCCGGCCACGACCAGCGGGTAGACGGCCCAGGGCACGTCCCGCAACTCCTTGACCTGGGCCGTGAAGACCAGGATCGCGAGGGAGTTGACGAAGCCGACCATCACCGAGCGCGGGACGAACCGCAGGAGCTTCGCCACACCGAGCGCCCCGAGGGCGATCTGGAAGACGCCGGCGAGGATGACGGCGGCGATCAGATAGCCGAGCCCGTGCTCCCGGTTGAGGGGCGCGATGACGAGGGCGACGGCACCGGTCGCGGCGGAGATCATGGCCCGCCGGCCGCCGACGACGGAGATCACCACGGCCATGGTGAAGGAGGCGAACAGGCCGATCGCCGGGTCCACCCCCGCGATGATCGAGAACGAGATCGCCTCGGGGATCAGCGCCAGCGCGACCACCAGGCCGCCGAGCACCTCGGTGCGCCAGACCTTCGGGTCGCGCAGCCAGCCGGGCTTCAGACCGCGCAGGCGCGCGACCGGGGACACGGCGGAAACGGAGGAGGACAAGGAGAACGGAACCTGTCGTGCTCGGGCGCACCGGCCTGCGGCGGACGGGGCCGGGAGGGAGGAGGGAACGGACCACTCTACCTTGGGGCCGGGACGGAGGTCCTTGGTGTCTCACCGCGAACCGTCGGTACGGCGCTCCCGCCCCGCGCGGGCCCCCGCTTGTCCACCGACCGGTGGACGTCAGGTTCCACCGGCCGAGCCTGTCGGCGGGGCGGCGCCGGCCGCGAGGCTGGGGCGCATGACGAACCCCACCGTACGCATGGCCCGGTACAGCGCCCGGCACCCCTGGCGCGCCCTGATCGGCTGGCTCCTCTTCGTGGCCCTCTGCCTCGGCGCGGGTCTGGCCGTCGGAGCCCGCTCCGCCACCACCGAGGACTTCCGCATCGGCGAGGCAGGCCGCGCCGAGACCCTCGCCGCCGAGGGCGGTCTCCAGCAGAAACCCCTTGAGCGGGTCGTCGTCCAGGCCGCTCCTGGCACCGGCCCCCTCGACCGGGCGGAGGCCGACGCCGCCGCGCGCGACGTCGTGGCCCGGATGCGGAAGCTGCCCGAGGTGCTGTCCGTGGCCGACCCGGTCGCCGACGCCCGAGGCACCGCGCTGCGGGTCGACGTGACCATGAGGGGCGCCGAGCTCGAAGGGAAGCAGCACGTCGACGCGCTGCTCGCGCAGACCGCCGAGGTCCGGGCAGCGCACCCGCGGCTGCTCGTCGAGGAGGTCGGCGGCCCCTCGATCGGCAAGGGGGTCGACAAACTCCGCGGCGACGACCTCGCCCGTACGGAGATCATCGCGCTGCCCGTCACCCTGATCACCCTGCTGATCGTCTTCGGCTCGGTCGTCATGGCGGTCGTCCCGCTGTTGCTCGCGCTGTCCTCGATCGTGGCCGCCGTCGGCCTGTCGATGGTCGCCTCGCACGTCTTCCCCGACGCCGGGGTCGGCACCAACGTCATCCTTCTGATCGGCCTGGCCGTCGGCGTCGACTACACCCTCTTCTACCTCAAGCGGGAACGCGAGGAGCGGGCCCGGGCCGCCGGTGGGCGGCTCACCACCCAGGCCGTCGTGGAGCTCGCCGCGGCGACCTCGGGCCGGGCCGTCGTCGTCTCCGGACATCGCCGTCGTCGGCGAGGCGGACGACGGCCGCGCGGGCGTCGAGCTCGTCGAGCGGCTGACCCCCGACGTGGCCCTGGTCGACCTGCGTATGCCGGTCATGGACGGGGTCGCGGCGACCGCCGCGATCACGTCCGGTCCCGCCCCGACCCGGGTGCTCATCCTGACCACGTACGACACCGACGTCGAGATCGAGCGGGCGGTGGAGGCCGGTGCCATCGGCTACCTCCTGAAGGACACCACTGGCGAACAGCTGGCCGAGGCCGTACGCGGCGCGGCCCGCGGCGAGACGGTCCTCGCCCCGCGCGTCGCCGCACGCCTGGTCGCCCGGATGCGCCGTCCCGCCCCGGTCGTCCTGACCGCGCGGGGGCAGGACGTGCTGGGGGCGGTGGCCGACGGCCTGTCCAACGGCGAGATCGGCAAGCGCCTGGTCATCGCCGAGGCGACGGTCAAGACCCATCTCCTCCGCGTCTTCGCGAAGCTGGACGTCAGCGACCGTACGCGCGCGGTGGTCGTGGCCCTGGAACAGGGCCTCCTGCCGGACCGCGGGGAGCCGCGTCTGTGAAGGACCGGTGTCTTTGGGACACCATGATCGTCAGCCCCCTACGATGCCGACGATCACCGTCGCTGTGGACGACCACGTCGGCAGCAGCGCGTTCTGGGGGGAATCAGTGGATCAGTACAACGTGCCCGTGGGCCCGGCGGCGATACGAGGACCCCGCTACCGGTTCCGGAACCCCGTCGGTCCGGCCCTTGTCGCCCAGGCCCTGATAGCCACGTCGGGCATCGCCGACATCTACATCATGTCGAGCGGCGGCAAGAACTCCCCGTGGCTCCAGGACGACCTCGTCCCGCTGCCCGCGGTGCTCCAGGTGTCCTGCTGGATCGCGTTCCTGATCTGGTTCCACCGCGTGCGCTGCAACGCCGAGGTGCTCGCCCCGGGCACGCACAAGTACTCCCCGGGGTTCGCCGTCGGCGCCTGGGTCATCCCGCTCGCGATGTGGTGGCTGCCGCGCCGGATCGCCCTCGACATCCGGCGCGCCGGCGGCCCGCCGCTCGACGTGTGGCTGATCAACGCCTGGTGGATCGCCTTCCTCTGCAACGGTCCGATCGCGGTCGCGATCCACCACCTGGTGCTCGACCACATCGACTTCCACACCCCGATGAACCACGTCTTCGCCCTGGTGGACTCGGTCCTCGCGATCGCGGTGATCCGCCGGGTGACGGCCGGGCAGCCGGCCGGCCCTCTGCCGTACCTCAACATGACGTGAGGGAGCGGTGGTTCAGCTGTCGAAGCCGAGGCCGAAGCGGTCCAGGGTCCGCAGCCAGAGGTTGCGGCGGCCTCCGTCGAGGTCGGCGCGGGCCATGGACCACTTGGTGATGCCGATGCCCACCGAGCGGATCGGCTCGGGCGGGAGCGGCAGCGGCTTGCGGCGGACCAGTTCCAGGGAGGTGCGTTCGGTGCGGGCGCCGTCGAGCAGGTCGAGCATGACCTCCGCGCCGAAGCGGGTCGCGCCCACGCCGAGTCCGGTGAAGCCGGCGGCGTAGGCGACCTTCCCCCGGTGGCTGGTGTCGAAGAAGACGCAGAAGCGGGTGCTCATGTCGATGGCTCCGCCCCAGGCGTGGCTGAAACGCACCCCGTCCAGCTGGGGGAAGGTCGTGAAGAAGTGGCGCGCGAGGGTCGCGAAGGTCTCGGGCCGCTGGTCGTACTCGGGGCGTACGCGCCCGCCGTAGTGGTGGACGGCGTCGTAACCGCCCCACAGGATCCGGTTGTCGGCGGAGAGCCGGACGTAGTGGAACTGGTTGTTCATGTCCGCGAAGCCCTGCCGGTTCCGCCAGCCCACGGAGGCGAGCCGCGCCTCGTCCAGCGGCTCCGTCATGAGCGCGTAGTCGTAGACGGGGACGGTGTACGGGCGGTGGCGGCGCAGCAGTGAGGGGTACGCGTTCGTGGCGAGGGCCACCTTGTGGGCGGTGATCCGGCCGTAGGGGGTGCGGACGCTCATGGTGTGGCCCTGCTCGTCGAGCGACAGGGCGGGGGTGCGCTCGTGGACGCGGACGCCGAGCCGGAGGCAGATCCGCTTGAGGCCCCAGGCGAGGCGGGCGGGGTTGACCATGGCCACGTCGTGCTTGTTCCAGAGGCCGGCGAGGAAGGTCGGGGAGTCGATCTCCGCGCGTACGGCGTCGGCGTCGAGGAATTCGGCCTCGCCGCCGTGGCGGGCGACGGTCCCGACCTCCTCCTGGAGGTCCGCGACCTGATAGGGCTCGGTGGCGACGACCATGGAGCCGGTGCGCTCCCAGTCGCAGTCGACGCCGTGGCGTACGAGGGTGTCCTCCATGGCCTGGAGGTTCTCGCGGCCGAGGCGCTCCAGGAGCCCGATCTCGTCGGGCCAGCGGGAGAGGCCGTTGTGCAGGCCGTGGGTGAGGCTGGCCTCGACGAATCCGCCGTTGCGCCCGGAGGCGGCGCCGCCGGCCTCGCCGGCCTCGACGACGACCACGTCGAGCGAGGGGTCCCGCTCCTTGGCGACGAGGGCGGTCCAGAGGCCGGTGTAGCCGCCGCCGACCACGAGGAGGTCACAGGTGGTCGCGCCGACGAGGGCGGGCTCGGACTGCGGCTTCTCGGGACTGTCGAGCCAGAACGGGGTCGGGTCGACGTCCCGGAGCGAGGCGAGAGGGTCCATGGCGGCGGGGCTCCTTGAGATCGCGGAGGTGGGGTGCGGGCCTCCGAAGTGCCGCCATGAGACCTCTCCGGACGCATCAAGGTCAATGGTGTTGACATAAGGCGTCCCGGTTCGCCGCTGCCCTCGTTTCCGCTGGTCGCGCCGGGCAGCCCGGTGAGGGCGGCCGCGTCGTGCGACCGCCCTCACCGTGCGCGATGACGTGACGTCAGTTGTCGCTGAAGCCCACGTAGTTCTCCGCGAGCGAGGCCGATGCGGCCCCCGAGTTCGCGAGGTAGCGCAGGTGGGAGAGGCGAAGGCCGCGGTCGAAGGCGGTGTCGTCGGGGCTGGTGTGGAGGAGGGTCGTCATCGTGTACGAGAAGTGTTCGGCCCGCCACACACGGCGCAGCGCGGTCTCCGAGTAGGCGTCGAGCAGCGACTCGTCGTGCTGGGTGTGGTGCCGTGTGAGGGCCTGGGCGAGCAGGGTCACGTCGGCGACGGCGAGGTTGAGGCCCTTGGCGCCGGTGGGCGGCACGATGTGGGCCGCGTCCCCGGCGAGGAAGAGACGTCCGTGGCGCAGGGGCTCGGCGACGAAGCTGCGCATCGGGGTGATGCTCTTCTCGGTGATGGGGCCGCGCTTGAGCTTCCAGTCGCCGTCGACGGCGAAGCGGGCCTCCAGCTCGTCCCAGATCCGCTCGTCCGGCCAGTTGTCGGTGGAGTCGTCCGGGTCGACCTGGAGGTACAGGCGGCTGACCTCGGGCGAGCGCATGCTGTGGAGGGCGAAGCCGCGCTCGTGGTGGGCGTAGATCAGCTCGTCGCAGGAGGGTGCGACGTCGGCGAGGATGCCGAGCCAGGAGAAGGGGTAGGTCCGCTCGGTGACGGTGAGGGCGTCCTCGGGGAGCGAGCGGCGGCCGATGCCGTGGAAGCCGTCGCAGGCGACGACGAACGAGCAGTCGAGGGTGTGCTCGGCGCCCTCGTGGCGGTAGCGGACGGTGGGGTGGTCGGTCTCGATTCCGTCGACGGACAGGGCCTCGGCCTCGAAGAGGATCGTGCCGCCGGCCTCCTGGCGCAGGGCGATGAGGTCCTTGACCACCTCGGTCTGGGCGTAGACCATGACCGACCGTCCGCCGGTGAGGGAGGGGAAGTCGACGCGGTGGGAGCGCCGGTCGAAGCGGAGCTCGATGCCGTGGTGCTCCAGGCCCTGCCGGTCCATGCGGGCGCCGGCGCCGGAGAGGCGCAGTACGTCGACGGTGTCCTGTTCGAGGATGCCGGCGCGCTGGCGGCGTTCGACGTACGCCTGGTCGCGGAGTTCGAGGACGACGTTGTCGATGCCCTGCCGGTGCAGCAGGTGCGAGAGGAGGAGGCCGGCCGGTCCGGCTCCGATGATGCCTACGGTGGTGCGGGGCATGGGTGGTCTCCGTGAGCGTGAGGAGGGAGGGGGAGGGAGGAGCCGGCGGTCAGAGGGAGAGCGGGGTGCCGTCCTCGGTGAGGACGCGCTGCGCGGTCGCGAAGGCGGAGTTGGCCGCGGGCACCCCGCAGTAGACGGCGGAGTGCAGCAGCACCTCCTTGATGTCCTCGGGGGTGAGGCCGTTGCGGATGGCGGCGCGGACGTGCATCGCCAGCTCCTCCTGGTGCCCGTGGGCGATCAGGACGGTGAGGGTGAGGCAGCTGCGGGTGCGGCGGTCGAGGCCGGGACGGGTCCAGATCTCGCCCCAGGCGCAGCGGGTGATGTAGTCCTGGAAGTCGGCCGTGAAGTCGGTGGTGTTGGCGACGGCCCGGTCCACATGGGCGTCGCCCAGGACGGCACGCCGGACCGCCATGCCCTCGACGTACCGGCTGTCGGCGGAGTCCGGGGCGGCGAAGTGGCCGAGGAGCGCGGAGAGGACGGCTTCGGGCCGTTCGGCGGGGGCGAGGTGGGCGGCGCCGGCGAGTTCGAGGAGGCTCGCGCCGGGGATGCCGTCGGCGAGTTCGCGGGCGTGCGCGGGGGGTGTGGCCGGGTCGGATCGGCCGGCGAGGACGAGGGTGGGCACGGTGACGCGGGACAGTTCGCCGCGGAGGTCGTACGTGGCGAGGGCGTCGCAGCAGGCCGCGTACCCGTCGGCGTCGGCGGCGCACAGGTCGTCGACGAGGCGGTCGGCGGTGCGTGTGCCCGCGAAGTCGGGGGTGAACCAGCGGCCGAGGGCGGCGGGTGCCACCGCGTCGGTGCTCTTGGCCCGGACGAGGGCGGCCCGCTCGCGCCAGCCCTCCGGCTCGCCGAAGCGGGCCGAGGAGCAGACGAGAGCGAGGCTGGTGACCCGCTCGGGGTGGTGGACGGCGAGGTGGGCGCCGATGGCGCCGCCGAGGGAGATGCCCGCGTAGCCGAACTGCTCGACGCCGAGCTCGTCGGCGAGGTCGAGGACGAGGGCCGCCAGGTCGGCCATGCCGGTGGCGCCGGGGGCCGGGTCGCCGAGCGATTCGGTGGGGGTGGCGCCGTGGCCCGGCAGGTCGAAGCGGATCACCCGGTGGCGGCGGGCCAGGGCGGGGACCTGGGCATCCCAGACGGCGAGCGAGGTGCCGAGGGAGGGGCCGAGGATGAGGACGGGCGCGTGGGCGGGGCCATCGGTCCGGTGGTGGAGAACGCTGGTCACGGGCGGCCTTCCGGGTCGGCGGAGGGCTGCCTCCGCAGGGCGTGGTCGACGAGCTGGGGGGCCGCTCCGGTGGCGCCGGCCGGGTCCGCGAGGGCGCGGAGCCGCTCGGAGGTGATCCGGCCGATCAGCTCGGGGGCATCGACGAGCAGCTCCGCGAGCTCGCCGTCCTCCTCCGCCGCCCGCCGGGAGAGCCGGTCGAGGAGGGCGCGGGCCTCGGCCCGGCCGAGGACGTCCGCCAGGGCGGCGGCGAGGCGTTCGCTCGTCACGAGCCCGCGGGTGCGGTGCAGGTTCTCGAGCATCCGGTCGGGTCGGACGTGGAGCCCTTCGGCGAGTTCGGCGGTGTGGTGGGCGGCGGAGCCCGCCAGTCTGAGCAGTTCCCGCAGCGGCTGCCACTCGGCGTGCCAGGCGCCGGCGGGGCGCTCGTCCTCCGCGGTGAGCGAGCCGAGGAGGATCGCGGCGAGGGCGGGGGCCTGGCGGGCGGCCGCGGCGACGAGGGTCGCGCGGACGGGGTTGCTCTTGTGCGGCATGGCGGAGGATCCGCCGCCGCTGCCCTCGGCGAGTTCGCCGGTCTCGGTGCGGGCGAGCTGGAGGACGTCCGCGGCGGGCTTGCCGAGGGCGGCGGCGGCGAACGCGAGGGCCGCCGCGAGGTCCGCGACCGGGGTGCGCAGCGTGTGCCAGGGCAGGACGGGTGCGGTGAGGCCGAGTTCGGCCGCGTACCGCTCGGTGAGCGCCGGGCCGCTGCCGGGCGCGCCCGCCAGGTACTCGAAGGCGGCCAGGGTGCCCGCCGCGCCGCCGAGTTGGGCGGGGAACCGGAGCGCGGCGAGCCGGTCGGCGGCGTCGAGCGCGAGGTGGCGCCAGCCGGCCGCCTTGAGCCCGAAGGTGGTGGGTACGGCGTGCTGGCCGAGCGTGCGGCCGGCCATGGGGGTGTCCCGGTGGGCGGCGGCGAGCCGCCCGAACGCCGCTGCGGCCCGGTGCAGTTCGGCGGTGACGAGCGGAACGGTACGGGCCGCGACGAGCATCGCGGCGGTGTCGAGGACGTCCTGGCTGGTCGCCCCCCGGTGGACGTACGGCGCGGCGTCCGCCGGGACCGCGGCGGTGAGCGCGCAGACGAGCGGGATGACGGGGTTGCCGCCCGCTCGGGCGCGCAGCGCGAGGTCGCGCACGTCGAAGCGGTCGGCGCGGGCCGCCTCCGTCACGGCCTCGGCGGCCGGGCCGGGAGCGTGGCCGAGGGCGGCCTGCGCCCTGGTCAGGGCGGCCTCGGCGTCGAGCATCGCCTGGAGGAAGGCCCGGTCGCCGGTGGCGCGCTCGGCCGCCGTGCCCGCGCTGACGGGGGTGAGGAGCCCGGTGTCGTACGCCGCGCTCTCCCCGGCCTCGAAAAGGTCAGCGGAAGTCAAGGAACACCGTCTCCCCCGGCCCCTGGAGGCGGATGTCGAAGCGGTGGACGCCCGGCCTCTCCTCCGTGGCGAGCAGGGTCGCGCGCCGCTCGGGTGTGAGGCCCGTGAGCAGCGGATCGGCGTCGGTGGCCGGGCCCGGGAGGTAGATCCGGGTGTACAGGTGGTGGAGCAGGCCCCGGGCGAAGACGCAGACGGAGAGGTACGGGACGCCGCCCGGCGGGAGGGTCCTGACGGCCCAGTGTCCGTCGGCGTCGGTGGCGATCCGGCCGAAGCCGGTGAACGTGACGCCGTCGCGGCCCGCGTACCCGCCGGTGACGGGGTCGCGGCGCAGGGAGCCGGGGGCGCCGGAGCGGTCGCCGTCGGGGCCCGGCTGCCAGATCTCCACGATGGCGTCGGGGATGGGGGCGCCGTCGCCGTCGTACGCGTACCCGTGGACGTTGAGGGTGTCGGGGTGTCCGGCGGGCGCGATGTCGGGGCCGCCGGGGAACGGCAGGGCGTAGCCGTAGAAGGGGCCCACGGTCTGCGAGGGCGTGGGGAGGGCGGGGGTCGGGAGGGCCGGCGTGGGGAGGGTGGTCATCGGGTCGCGGCTCATCGGCCTTCCTCGATCCAGGTCGCGGCGGGGCCGTCGAGGACGATGTCCCAGCGGTAGCCGAGCGACCGCTCGGGGGTGGACAGGTCGTGGTCGTAGGCGGCGACGAGCCGCTCGCGCGCCGCGTCGTCGGTGACGGACTGGAGGATCGGGTCGTAGGCGAAGAGCGGGTCGCCGGGGAAGTACATCTGGGTGACGAGCCGCTGTGTGAAGGCGGTGCCGAAGAGCGAGAAGTGGATGTGCGCGGGGCGCCAGGCGTTGTCGTGGTTGCGCCAGGGGTAGGCCCCGGGCTTGATGGTGGTGAAGGTGTACGTGCCCCGGTCGTCCGTCAGGCAGCGGCCGAAGCCGGTGAAGTTCGGGTCGAGCGGCGCCGGGTGCTGGTCGCGGAGGTGGGCGTACCGTCCGGCGGCGTTGGCCTGCCACAGCTCGACGAGCTGGCCCCGTACGGGCCGCCCCGCGCGGTCGAGGACGCGTCCGGTGACGGTGATCCGCTCACCGAGCGGCTCCCCCGCGTGGGCGAGGGTCAGGTCGGCGTCGGTCTCGGTGACGTCGGTGACGCCGAAGACGGGTCCGGAGAGTTCGACGGCCTCAGGGTCGTGGACGGTGACCGGCGGCTGGAGGGGGTGGCGCAGCGCGCTGCTGCGGTAGGGCGCGTAGTCCCGGGCGGGGTGGTGGCGCACCTCGCCGGCGGCGAGGTAGTCCTTCCGCTCGCCCTCGATCTCGCGTGATATGTCCTGCTGTGTCAGTGTCATGACGTCCTGTCACCTTTCCAGTACGAGGGCGAGTCCCTGGCCGACGCCGATGCAGAGCGTGGCGAGGCCGGTGCCGGAGCCGAGGGCGGCGAGCTGGTGGGCGACGGTTCCGGCGAGCCGGGCCCCGGAGGAGCCGAGGGGGTGTCCGAGCGCGATGGCTCCGCCGTGGGGGTTGACGACGGCGGGGTCGAGCTCCGGCCACTCGGCGAGGCAGCCGAGGGCCTGGGCGGCGAAGGCCTCGTTGAGCTCCAGGGTGGCGAGGTCGGCGAAGGTGCGGCCCGCGCGGGTCAGGGCGCGCTGGGCGGCCTCGACGGGGCCGAGGCCGAAGTACTGGGGTGCGATGCCGCTGACGGCCGAGGCGGTGATGCGGGCGAGGGGGTCGCGGCCGGTGGCGCGGAGGCCGGCCTCGTCGGTGACGAGGAGGGCGGAGGCGCCGTCGTTGAGCGGGGAGGCGTTGCCCGCGGTGACGGTGCCGTCCGCGCGGAAGACGGGCTTGAGGCGGGCGAGGGCGGCGAGGGAGCTGTCCTCGCGGACGGACTCGTCGCGGGCGAGGCCGGTACCGGTCCGCCCGGTGCCTTCGACGGGGACGACCTCGGCGTCGAAGGCACCGGTCGCCCAGGCCTCGGCGGCCTTGGCGTGGCTGGCGAGGGCGTAGGCGTCCTGCGCCTCGCGGCCGATGGCGTGCTTGTCGGCGACGAGCTCGGCGCCCTCCCCGAGGGACACGGTCCACTCGGCGGGCATGCGGGGGTTGACCATGCGCCAGCCGAGGGTGGTGGAGTGGAGCTCCTGGTGGCCGGCCGGGTAGGCGCGGTCGGGCTTGGGCAGGACCCAGGGGGCGCGGCTCATCGACTCGACGCCGCCGGCGAGGACGATCGAGGCGTCGCCGACGGCGACGGCACGGTACGCCTGGATCACGGCCTCCATGCCGGAGCCGCAGAGGCGGTTCACGGTGACGCCGGGGACGGTCACCGGCACTCCGCCGAGCAGCGCGGCCATACGGGCGACGTCCCGGTTCTCCTCGCCGGCGCCGTTGGCGTTGCCGAGGAACACGTCGTCGATCCGGGCGGGGTCGAGTCCGGGGGCGCGGTCGAGGAGGGCGCGCAGGACGTGGGCGGCGAGGTCGTCGGGGCGGACGCCCGCGAGCGCGCCACCGTAGCGGCCGATCGGGGTCCGTACGGCGTCGACGATGTAGACGTCCTTGGTCACGGGGTCTCCTCCGCGGTGTCGGCGGCGACAGCGGCAGCGCTGAGGGCCGGGGGTACGGACACGGGGGCACCGGTCCTGCGCGTGATCTCGTCCACGCTCACGCCGGGCGCGGTCTCCACGAGGACGAGGCCGTCCTCGGTGACGTCGAGGACGCCGAGGTCGGTGATGATCCGGTGGACGCAGGCGCGGCCGGTGAGCGGCAGCGTGCAGGTGTCGACGATCTTCGGCGTGCCGTCCTTGGCGGTGTGCTCGGTGAGGACGACGACCCGCCGGACGCCGTGGACGAGGTCCATCGCGCCGCCCATGCCCTTGACCATCCGGCCCGGGACGGCCCAGTTGGCGAGGTCGCCGCGGGCGGAGACCTGCATGGCGCCGAGGACGGCGGTGTCGATGTGGCCGCCGCGGATCATGCCGAAGGAGAGGGCGGAGTCGAAGAAGGAGGAGCCCGGCAGGACGGTGACCGTCTCCTTGCCGGCGTTGATCAGGTCGGGGTCGACCTCGTCCACCCCGTCGTCGTAGGGATACGGTCCGACGCCGAGGAGGCCGTTCTCCGACTGGAGGACGACGTCGACGCCCTCGGGGAGGAAGCCCGGGACCCTGGTCGGCAGTCCGATCCCGAGGTTGACGTAGGAGCCGTCGGTCAGTTCGCGGGCGGCGCGGGCCGCCATCTCGTCCCTGGTCCAGCTCATCGCGTGCGTACCGTCCTTCGCTCGATGCCCTTGGCGGCGGCCTCTTCGGGGGTCAGTGCCACGACCCGCTGCACGAACACGCCGGGCAGGTGGATCGCGTCGGGGTCCAGTGCGCCCGGCTCGACGAGCTCCTCGACCTCGGCGATCGTGATCCGGCCGGCCATGGCGGCGAGCGGGTTGAAGTTGCGGGCGGAGCGGCGGAAGACGAGGTTGCCGTGGCGGTCGCCTCGGGCGGCGCGGACCAGGGCGAAGTCGGTGGTGATGCCGTGTTCCAGGACGTGCGGGCGGCCGTCGTACACGCGGATCTCCTTGGGCGGGGAGGCGACCGCCACGCTGCCGTCGGGGGCGTACCGCCAGGGCAGGCCGCCGTCGGCGGCCTGGGTGCCGACGCCGGCGGGCGTGAAGAAGGCGGGGATGCCGCAGCCGCCGGCCCGGAGGCGTTCGGCGAAGGTGCCCTGGGGGGTGAGTTCCAGCTCCAGTTCGCCGCCGAGGTAGCGGCGGGCGAACTCCTTGTTGTCGCCGATGTAGGAGCCCGTGACGCGGACGATGCGGCCGTCGGCGAGCAGGATGCCGAGGCCCCCGCCGTCGACGCCGCAGTTGTTCGACACGACGCTCAGCCGGCCGGATCCCTGGGCGTGCAGGGCCCGGATCAGGACGTCCGGCACCCCGCTCAGTCCGAAGCCGCCGACGGCGAGGGAGGCCCCGTCGCCGATGTCCGCCACCGCTTCCGCGGCGGATGTCACCACTTTGTCCATGTAACGACCCGTTTCACTGAGGATTGACGGCACATGCGTTCGCCTGGTGAACTTATGTTCATCAACGAAGGCGGGGTGAGTGTCCGCCCACGCTTCGGGCCGTGTCAACGGCGACGGGTACGGTTTTCGCATTCGTGACCAGCAGGAGGAGACCCGACGATGGCGCAGCGCACGGACCCCGACGGGCCCCCGGAGGAGCTGGTCGGGCCGCTGGAGCGCGGACTCGCGGTGCTGCGCGCGGTGGCCGCCGGGCCGGGGAACCGCCACCGTCCCGGCGATCTCGCCCGCGCCACGGGGCTCGCCCGGTCGACCGTCGACCGGGTCGCCACGACGCTCCTGCGCCTCGGATACGTACGCGCCGAGGAACGCGATCTGCTGCTCGCGCCGCGCGCGGCGGAACTGGGCAACGCCTACCTGGCCTCGACCGGACTGCCCGAGGCCGTCGGACCGCACGCCGTCGCCCTCGCCGACGAGCTCGACGAGTCCGTGTCCGTGGCGGTGCCCGACGGGGACGGCGTGCGCTTCGTGGCGCAGGCCGCGCGCCGCCGCGCGATGGCGATCTCCTTCCGCGCGGGCGACGTCCTTCCGGCCGAACGCTGCGCGCCCGGGGCGCTGTTCGCCGCCGACTGGGACGACACGGAGTGGGGGGCCTGGCGGGAACGGCACCTGAAGGACCCGCTGGACACGGGCTTCCCGGCCGTACCGCCCCGTACCCCCTCGGTTTCGGACTCCGTGGAGGACGCCGTGGAGGACGACTTCCACGACCGGGCGCGACGGAGCCGTGCGGACGGCTGGGCGGCGGACGACCAGCTCATCGAGTCGGGCCTGATCGCCGTCGCGCTGCCGGTCCACGACCGGGCGGGCGCCGTCGTCTGCGCGGTGAGCGTGGTCAGCCACACGAGCCGTCACGACGTCGGCTCCCTGGCCGACTTCGCCCTGCCGCCACTGCGCGCGGCCGTCGCGGCGATGGAGGCGGCTCTCGCGGCGGCCCCGGTGGCGGAGGGCGGTGCGCCGCCCGAGGGTCCGGGTGCGGCGGAGCTCAAGGAGGAGCTGGGCGCGGGGTTCCTGCAGTCCCTCGCGCGCGGCCTGGACGTGCTGTGCGCGTTCGGCGCGGTCCGCGGCCCGGCCAGGCTCTCCGAGCTCGCCCGGCTGACGGGACTCCCCCGCGCCACCGCCCGGCGGTCGCTGATCACCCTGCGCCACCTCGGATACGTACGGGAGGACGAGGACGGCTTCCGCGTGCTCCCCCGCGTCCTGGAGCTCGGCCACGCCCGAGTCTCGGGCCTCACGCTCGTCGAGATCGCCACCCCACACCTCGCCGAACTGGTGGTCAGGGTCCACGAGTCGGCGTCCGTCGCGGTGCTCGACGGGCAGGACATCCGCTACGTCGCCCGCGTCGCGAGCTCCCGCATCATGCACATCGACATCAGGGTGGGCACCCGCCTGCCCGCCTACGCGACCTCGATGGGCCGGGTCCTGCTCGGCGCCCTGCCCGAGGAGGAGCGCGCGGCGCTCCTCGCGGAGGTGACGCCCGAGGCGCTCACGCCCCGCACCGTGACGACGCCCGAGGCACTCGCCGATGCGGTCGCCGACACCGCGCGGCGCGGCTACGGCTGGGTGGAGCAGGAGCTGGAGGACGGGCTGCGCTCGCTCGCGGCGCCGGTGACGGACGGCCAGGGCCGGGTGGTCGCCGCGGTCAACGTGGCGCTGCACGCGGGCCGCCACTCCGCGGCGGAGAGCCTGACGGCGCTCCTCCCCCACCTCCTCGGCACGGCGGCCGCGATCAGCGCTGACCTCGCCGCGGTGAGCCGCTGGTCCCCCGTACGCGTCTCCTGAGTCGGCGCCGACCGGAGGGTGAGAAGCCCCCTGCGACGAGGGCGAAGGACCACGGCGCGGTGCTCGATGCCATGACCGTCCGCCGTGTCGTGGGGCGTGGGGCAACCTGGCGCGCGGGCCTCGCGTCCCTCCGTACGGAGACCCCCACCATCACCCCCATCGGGATCAGGGAACAGGACACGCGATGAGCGACAAGGCCCGCACACTCTTCGACGCGCTCGACCTCGACCACGACGGCACGCTCACCCTCGCCGAGGTCGTCGGCGCGCTCCGTTCCAAGGGGCCGACGCTCGTCGCGCAGGGGATCATCCCCGTCTGGGGCGTGGGGGACGACGCGGACTCGGCGGCCCTGTTCGACGCCGCCGACCAGAACGGTGACAAGGTCCTGACCTTCGAGGAGTTCGCCGCCGTGGTCGACCGCCGCTTCGGCTGGTGACGTCCCGGCCTGGCGGGAGGCCGGTCGCCGCCGCGTAGAGTGTGTCGCGGGCGCGCTGTGATCATGAGGAGAACGATGACCGCGGTGAGCCTTGAGCACACGCATGTCCCCGCCGACTCCGGCGAGGTGACCCTGCTGATAGCCCGGCGGGTCGAGCCCGGTCACGAGGCCGCTTTCGAGCGGTGGGCGAAGGGCATCCTGGAGAGCGCCGCCCGCTTCCCCGGCCATCTCGGCTACGGGCTGTTCCGCTCCTCCGGCGGCGACGCCCCGTGGTTCCTGGTCCACCGCTTCCGGGACGCGGCCGCGTGTCAGGCCTGGCAGGAGTCCCCGGAGCGGGCCGCGTGGTTCGCCGACTGCAAGGGCCACCAGCACACCGAGGTCGCTCGACGCCGACTGACGGGGATGGAGACCTGGTTCGCCAAGCCCGGTTCGACGCGGCCGGCGCCTCCGCGGTGGAAGATGGCGATCAGCGCGACCCTGGCGATCTATCCCGTCTCGCTGCTGGGCGGCTGTTTCCTGACGCCCCGTCTGACCTCGCTGCCCCTCGTGCTCAGCAGCGCCGTCATCGCGGTCGTCTTCAACGTCCTGATGACGTACGTGGCGATGCCCGCGACCAGCCGGCTGCTCCGGGGCTGGCTCAGCGGCGGGCGGTGAGCCGGGAGAGCGGGCCACATGGCAGCGGGGAGCGGGCAGGGCAGCAGGCATCGCGCCCCTGCCCCCGCCCCGCTCACCCGGCGCCCCGGCGTCAGCCCTCGATCGTGATCTCCCGCTTGAGGATCTTGCCCGTGGGGCCCTTGGGAAGACCCGGCACCAGCTGGACGATCCTCGGGTACTTGTACGGGGCCACGCGGGCCTTCACGAACGCGCGCAGGTCGTCCGCCGTGGCCTCGGCGCCCGGCCGCAGGGTGACGACGGCCGCGATCTCCTCGCCGTGCACGGCGTGCGGGACGCCCACCACGGCGGCCTCGGCGACGGCCGGGTGCTCGTACAGGACCTCCTCGATCTCGCGCGGGTAGACGTTGTAGCCGCCGCGGATCACCAGGTCCTTCTTGCGGTCCACGATGAAGTAGAAGCCGTCCTCGTCGCGCCGCGCGAGGTCGCCGGTGCGGAACCAGCCCTCGGTGAAGGCGGCCGCGTCGGCCTCGGGCCGGTTCCAGTACCCGGCCATGACGTTCGGGCCCTGCACAGCGATCTCGCCGACGTCGCCCCGCGGGACGTCCTTGCCCTCGTCGTCGACGAGACGGACGTGCACGCCGTCGATGGGGGTGCCGATCGATCCGGGCTTGCGGGGACCGTCGAGCGCCCCGAAGGTGACCACCGGGGAGGTCTCGGAGAGGCCGTAGCCCTCGACGACCGGACAGCCGAAGACGGCCTCGAAGCGGTGCAGGACCTCCACCGGCATCGCCGAGCCGCCGGTCACGCACAGCCGCAGATCGCCGGTGCCGTCCGCGAGACCGGTGGAGCCGGCCGCGTCGGCGGCGGCGAGCAGGCCGAGGAACATGGTGGGCACGCCCTCCATCACCGTGACCCGGTCCCGGGAGAGGATCTCCAGCGCCTTCGCGGCGTCGAAGCGCGGCAGCAGGGTGATGCGGGCGCCGGTGAGGACGGCCGCGTTCAGGCCGCAGGTCTGGCCGAAGACGTGGAAGAACGGCAGGCCGCCGAAGACCGTGTCCGAGGCCGTGATGGCCAGGGCGCGGGCCACGGCCCCGGTGTTGGACCCGAGGTTCCCGTGGGTGAGCCGGGCTCCCTTGGGGCGGCCGGTGGTGCCGGAGGTGTAGAGCAGGACGGCGAGGTCGTCGACGTCCCGGTCCTCGATCCCCTCGCGCGGCGCGACGGCGGCGAGGGCGGCGCCGAAGCCCGGGTCGGTCACGTCGGCGCACTCGATGCCGAGGTCCGCCGCCGCCGCTCCGGCCTCGGCCGTCGCCGCGCCCCAGGTGAGGATCAGCCGGGCCCCGCAGTCGCCGGCGGCGTAGCCGATCTCGCCGGACTTGAGCAGCGGGTTCATCGGCACGGCGACCGCGCCGGCGCGGAGCACGCCGTAGTAGGCGACGGCGAAGTGCGGGATGTTGGGCAGCATGATCGCGACCCGGTCGCCCGGTCCGACCCCCTTGGTCTCCAGCCAGCCGGCGAGACGCGCGCTGCGGTCGTCGAGCGACCGGTAGTCGAGGGTCTGGTCGTCCAGTTGGATCGCGATGGCGTCCGGCCGTGCCGCTGCGGTGCGGGCCAGGTTGAGAGCCAGATTGGTCATCGTCGACCTCTTTCTGATCATTCGCGCTTTGTCTGTGCTTCGTCCGTGCTTCGTTTCGTACGCCACACGGGAGCCGGACGCTCAGCGGCCAGGTTACCGGCCGGTTTTTTCACCCGCTTGCCGGTCCTCAGCTTGCCGCTAATGTCGATATATAGGCCAAAAGTGCATCTTCTGTCCCCATGCTCACCAGGTGAGGGGAAGGGGGCGTACGAGAGGAGCCTTCCATGACCCGAACACTGCGGAGTGCGATAGCCCTGGCCGGAGCCGCGGCCCTGGCCCTGGGAGCGGCGTCCGTGAGCGGAGCCGCCCTGCCGGGCGCGGAGACGGCGGCGCAGGGCGAGGTGCGGATCGGCCTCCTGCTGCCGGAGAGCAAGACCACCCGGTACGAGAAGTTCGACCGGCCCTACATCGAGGCCAAGATCAAGGAGCTGGCGCCGCAGGCGCAGATCGACTACTACAACGCCGCCGAGAGCGCCACGACCCAGCAACAGCAGGTCAACACCGCACTCGCCAAGGGCGACAAGGTGCTCATCCTGGACGCCGTGGACGCGAAGTCGATCCAGTCCTCCGTGCAGAAGGCCCGGGACGCGGGCGTCAAGGTCGTCGCGTACGACCGCCTGGCGCAGGGTCCCGTCGACGCCTACGTCTCGTACGACAACCGCAAGGTGGGCGAGCTCCAGGGCCAGGCGCTCCTCGACGCGCTCGGCGACAAGGCCGGGACCGGCGAGATCGTGATGCACAACGGTTCGCCGACCGACCCGAACGCGGCCGAGTTCAAGGCCGGCGCGCACTCCGTCCTGGACGGCAAGGTGAAGATCGGCAAGGAGTACGACACGCCGAACTGGGACCCGAACAACGCCAACCAGCAGATGTCCGGTGCCATCAGCGCCCTCGGCAAGGACAAGATCGTCGGCGTCTACTCGGCCAACGACGGACTGGCCGCGGGCATCGCCACCGCCCTCAAGGCGGCGGGCATGAACGTGCCGCTGACCGGCCAGGACGCCCAGCTCGACGCGATCCAGCGGATCCTCGCCGGCACCCAGACGATCACGGTCGAGAAGCCGTACAAGCCGGAGGCCGACATCGCCGCCACGATGGCCGTCAACCTCGCCGAGAGCAAGGAGCTCCCGTCCGACCTGACGCCGACCACCGTCACCAGCGGCAGTGGTGAGAAGGTCCCGTCCCACCTGCTGACGCCGGTCGTCGTCGACAAGGACAACATCAAGGACACCGTCGTCAAGGACGGGCTGTACACGGTCGCCGAGATCTGCACCCCGGCCTATGCCGCGGCCTGCGAGGAGGCCGGTCTGAAGTAGCGCCTCCGGCAGTCGCGAGGCGTTGCATCCCGGTGGGGCGGAGCGGCCCGTACGGACGGGCGAGCGGAGGAGGCGGTTCCTTTGCCGGAGTCACCCGTGCTCACACTGCGGGGGATCTCCAAGCGGTTCGGCGCGGTCCAGGCGCTGAAGGGGTTCGATCTGGAGGTCCACCCGGGCGAGGTCGTCGCCCTCGTCGGCGACAACGGCGCCGGCAAGTCCACGGCCGTCAAGGCGATCGCCGGGGTGAACCCGCCCGACGAGGGAGTCATCGAGTGGGAGGGCCGCCCGGTCTCCATCAGCCGGCCCCATGACGCCCAGAACCTCGGCATCGCCACCGTCTACCAGGACCTGGCGCTGTGCGACAACCTCGACGTCGTCGCCAACCTCTTCCTGGGCCGTGAGCTGCGCCGCTTCGGCGTCCTCGACGAGGTCCGCATGGACCAGCGCTCGCGGGAGCTGCTCGACACCCTGTCGATCCGCATCCCGAGCGTCCGGATCCCCGTCGCCTCGCTCTCCGGCGGCCAGCGCCAGACGGTGGCGATCGCCCGCTCGCTGATCGGCGAGCCGAAGGTCGTCGTCCTGGACGAGCCCACGGCCGCCCTGGGCGTGGAGCAGACCGCCGAGGTGCTGGACCTGGTCGAGCGGCTCCGCGCGCGCGGCCTGGGGACCATCCTGATCAGCCACAACATGGTGGACGTGATGGCGGTCGCCGACCGGATCGCCGTCATGCGGCTCGGCCGGAACAACGGCGTATTCGACAGGCGCTCCACGACCACCGAGGAGATCATCTCCGCCATCACCGGGGCCACCGACAGCGCCGTCACCCGCCGCCAGGCCCGTCAGCGGGAGGAGGAGCGATGAGCTCCGACCGAGACCGCACGGACCCCACGAAGGGCTCCGGCGTTCGCGACGACGCCGCCAGCCAGGAACCGGCGGAGGGTGCCGTACCGGCCGTGGACGCACGTCTCCTGGTCCGCGAGGAGGGGGTGAAGGGGTACGTCGGCGAGTTCCGGCGCAAGCTGCGCAGCGGGGAGCTGGGGTCCCTGCCCGTCATCCTGGCCGTGATCGTCATCTGGACGGTGTTCGGCAGTCTCGACAGCACGTTCCTCTCGGCCCAGAACCTCTCCGACCTCAGCCAGCAGATCGTCGGCACCGGCATGATCGCCGTCGGTATCGTCTTCGTCCTGCTGCTCGGCGAGATCGACCTCTCCGTCGGCTCGGTCAGCGGCCTGTGCGCCGCGATCTTCGCCGTGCTGAACGTCCTGAACGGCATGAACGAGTGGCTCGCGCTGCTGATCGCCATCGCGGGCGGCGCGGCCGTCGGGCTCATCCAAGGGTTCTTCTTCGCCGAGATCGGCGTCCCGGCCTTCGTCGTCACGCTGGCCGGCAACCTCGCCTGGAACGGGCTGATGCTCCAGGTGCTCGGCACCAGCGGCACCGTCAACATCCCCAGCGAGAGCATCGTCTCCCGGCTCTACTCGACGATCTACCACAGCCCGGCCGCGGCCTATGTGACGGCGGCCGTCGGCGTCGGGCTGTTCCTGGCGGCCTCGCTCCTGGACGCGAGACGGCGCCGGGCGGCCCGGGTGCCGTACCGGCCGATCGCCGAGATCGTCCTGCGTACGGTCGTGATCGCCGCGATCGCGTTCGTCACCGCGTACATCCTCAACCAGTACCAGGGGCTCCCGCTGGCGCTCCTGGTCTTCCTGATCGTGCTCGTGCTCCTGGACTTCGTGCTGCGGCGCACCACGTACGGCCGGCGGATCTTCGCGGTCGGCGGCAACATCGAGGGCGCGCGCCGGGCGGGCATCAGCGTGCCGTTCGTCCGGATGTCCGTGTTCTCGATCGCCGGGACCATGGCGGCGGTCGGCGGCCTCTTCCTGGCCGGACAGATCCAGTCGGCGAGCCAGACCTCCGGCGGCGGCAACCTGCTGATGAACGTCATCGCGGCCGCCGTCATCGGCGGTACGAGCCTGTTCGGCGGCCGCGGTTCGGTCTGGTCCGCGCTCTTGGGCGCGCTGGTGATCGGGTCCATCCAGTCGGGTATGAACATCATGGGCGTCAGCAACGCCGTCCAGTTCATGATCACGGGTTCGGTTCTGCTCGCCGCCGTGGTCGTCGACTCCCTGTCCCGCAGGAGCCAGAAGGCCGCGGGCAGGGCCTGAGCCACCGGAGGACCACTCATGGAAGCCGATCCGAGGAAGGGCCGAAAGGAGGGCGACCGGACCGGGTACGGCCGGAGCGAGACCGAGGCGGAGCGCGCCGACCGGCGCTGGCAGGAGGTCATCCAGGAGATCCGGGTCGTCCAGACCGGTGTGCAGATCCTCCTCGGTTTCCTCCTCACCGTGGTCTTCACCCCGCACTTCCAGGGTCTCGAACAGACCGACAAGGCGATCTACATCGTCACGGTCGTCGTCGGTTCCCTGGCGACCGGCGCGCTCATCGGACCCGTCGCCCTCCACCGGATCGTGGCCGGTCGGCAGATCAAACCCCAGGCCGTCGTCTGGGCCGCCCGCCTCACCTTCACGGGCATCGTGCTCCTGCTCGCGACCCTGACGTCGGCCCTCCTCCTGGTCCTGCGGGTGGCCACCGGGGACGACTCGTACGTGCCGTGGCTCGTCACCGGGGTCCTCGCCTGGTACATGCTCTGCTGGTTCGCCCTGCCCTTGTGGGTGCGCTTCCGCTACACGAGCTAGAGGTGAGCCCGTAGTCGGAGGCGAGCCGTCGTCGCCAGGGACCCTCCCGTCAGGGCCCGTCCGACTCCGACGTGCCGGGGCCGATCCTCAGCTCGAAGTCGCCGTCGTACTGCTCGTGGCCCGCGATCACGGCGACCGCGACGACCTCCTCCCCCACCTCACCGCGGACGATGAGCGGATCCTCACGCAGGTCCCGCATGAGCGCCCAGCACATGCCGATCATGACGAGCACGAACGGCGCCGCCACGAGGATGGTGAGGTTCTGGAGCCCGGCGAGGGCGTCGCCCTGGCCGTCGCCGATGAGGAGCATGATGGCCGCGACCGCACCCGTCAGGACGCCCCAGAACACCACCACGGGGCGGGTGGGTTCGAAGGCGCCGCGCTGGGAGAGCGTGCCCATGACGAGGGAGGCGGCGTCCGCGCCCGAGACGAAGAAGATCCCGACGAGGATCATCACCAGCAGGCTCATGGCACCGACCATCGGGAACTCCTGGAGAACGCCGAAGAGTTGCCCCTCGGGGGTGGCCTCCCCCGCCAGGTCGCCCTGCTCGCTGAGCTTCATCGCCGTACCGCCGAAGATCGCGAACCAGACGAGGCTGACGGTGCTGGGCACCAGGATGACGCCGCCGACGAACTGGCGGATGGTCCGGCCCCGGCTGATGCGGGCGATGAACATGCCGACGAAGGGCGTCCAGGAGATCCACCACGCCCAGTAGAAGACGGTCCAGCCGCCGAGCCAGGCGTGGATGTCCGCGCCGCTGGTCGCCTCGGTGCGGCCGGCCAGCTGCGGCAGCTGGTCGATGTAGGCGGCGAGGGAGGTGGGCAGCAGATCGAGCACGATGATCGTGGGGCCCGCCACGAAGACGAAGACGGCGAGCACCACCGCGAGCACCATGTTGGTGTTGGAGAGCCACTGGATGCCCTTCTCCACACCGGAGACGGCGGAGAAGACGAAGGCCACGGTGAGGACGGCGATGATGCCGACGAGCAGCCCGGTGCCGGTCTTCTCCAGCCAGCCCAGCTCCTCGATGCCGCTGCCGATCTGGAGGGCGCCGAGCCCGAGCGAGGCGGCGGAGCCGAAGAGGGTGGCGAAGATGGCCAGGATGTCGATGAAGCGGCCGGGACCGCCGTACGCCCTCCGCTCGCCGATGAGCGGGACGAAGACGGCGCTGATGGTCTGGCGGCGCCTCCGCCGGAACGTGGAGTAGGCGATGGCGAGTCCGACGACGGCGTAGATCGCCCACGGGTGGAGCGTCCAGTGGAAGAGCGTGGTGGCCATCGCCGTCTGCATGCGCTCGGCCGAGTCGACGGGGTGGGTGCCGGGCGGCGGGGTGCCGTAGTGGGCGAGGGGTTCGCTCACGCCGTAGAACATCAGGCCGATCCCCATGCCCGCGCTGAACATCATGGCGATCCACGACACGGTACGGAACTCCGGGCCCTCGCTCTCCTGGCCGAGGGTGATCCGGCCGTAGCGGCTGACGGCGAGCCACAGCGCGAAGACGACGAAGCCGGACGCGGCCAGCATGAACGCCCAGCCGCCGTCGCGGATCAGTCCGTCGAGGAGCTTGCTGGAGACGCTCTCCAGGCTGTCCGTGGCCGTGGCTCCCCAGACGACGAACGCCAGGGTGAGGACGGCGGTGACACCGAACACGATCCGGTCGGTGCGGGCTTGGCGGTGATGGTCGGGTCGGCCGGGGAGGTCGGCCGTCACCGGCAGCCCTTCCCGGCCTCCCCGTTCGGCGCCTGTCCGGCGGCCGTCCGGCCTCTTGTCTTCCTGCGGCACAGAGGTCACCTTTCACTGCATTACGGAAAAACGTGATGATGTATCCGTAAGGCAGTACCACAGGAGAGGCCGGACTCGGCTGACCAACAGGCCTTCGCGGCCCGCGTGATGACCGGGGGCGCCGTCACCGGACCGCGTCAGGGCCGCCGGCGAGGCGGGCCGGGGGCGGGCCGGTCAGCCCGCGGCGCCGCTCTCCAGGATGCCCTTGAGGGTGCGCTCGTCCCTCGGCATCTCCTTCCGCACGTGCGGGCGGACGACGAGCGGGACGAGGGCCTTGCCGATGCCGTGCCCCTCGAAGTCGAGGGAGAGCGTCAGGCGCGACCGCTCGCCGTCGTCCAGCGGTTCGATGGCGCCCTGGACGTCACCGCGCACGGGGCCGTCGATGCCGTGCACGTGCCAGTGCCTCGGCGGTTCCAGCTCGATGACCTGCATGGTCGAAGTGAACTCCCGGCGCCCGAGCCGCCGCGTGACGGCGACCTTCGAGCCGATCGCCAAGGGGGCGTCACCCAGCCTGCGGACCTTGACCGCGCTCTCCTGCCACTCGGGCAGATGGGTCGGGTCGGTCACGTAGGAGAAGACGTCCGCGGGGCTGCGGGAGATGTCGATGGTTTCCGTGATGGCAGGCATGGTGCCCTCTTCGTCCGACGGGAGACCTCGTCGGGAAGGGGGGAATCCGAGCCCCGACGCGGACTCGTTGTCGCTTCCTACGAAAATCGTCCCACGGAGGGCGGCACCCCGCCAGTGACGGGCCAAGAAGGCCCCCGGCGAGGCCTCACAGCGGGCCCCGTGCCACTGTGTGGCCGGCGTTACGGACCATGATCGGCGCGGTTGACACAGGCGTAACGGGCATTCCGTACGGTCGGAGCTCGAACGGTTCCACAGAGAGGCGCCCCGGTGACCCCACCCGACACGCAGGACCCCCGGGCCGGCGCCGCCCCGCAGGTGCGGACGGTCTGCTCGTACTGTGGTGTGGGCTGCGGCATGCTCCTCGACATCGGCCTGGGCGCCGACGGCCGTCGTACGGTCCTCAAGGCCTCGGGCGACAAGGACCATCCCGCCAACCGGGGACGTCTCTGCACCAAGGGCGCCACCACCGCCGACATGCTCGCCGCCCCCGGACGCCTGACCACCGCCCTCGTCCGCGACGACCGCGCCGCCGCCCCCGTCCCCACCGGCACCGATCTCGCCGTCGCCGAGACCGCCCGCCGCCTGCGGGACGTCGTCGACGAGCACGGCCCGGACGCCTTCGCGCTCTACGTCTCGGGCCAGATGAGCCTGGAGGCGCAGTACCTCGCCAACAAGCTCGCCAAGGGTTTCATCGGCACGAACCGCATCGAGTCGAACTCCCGGCTCTGCATGGCGAGCGCCGGCACCGGCTACAAGCTCTCCCTCGGCGCCGACGGCCCGCCCGGCTCGTACGACGACCTCGACCGGGCGGACGTCTTCCTCGTCATCGGCTCCAACATGGCCGACTGCCACCCCGTCCTCTTCCTCCGCGTGATGGACCGGGTCAAGGCCGGCGCGAAGCTCATCGTCGTCGACCCCCGCCGCACCGCCACCGCCGCGAAGGCCGACCTCTTCCTGCAGATCAGGCCCGGTACGGACCTCGCGCTCCTCAACGGCCTGCTGCACCTGTTGCACGAGAACGGCCACACCGACCCCGACTTCATCGCCGCGCACACCGAGGGCTGGGAGGCGCTGCCACCGTTCCTCGCCGACTACCCGCCGGCGGCCGTCGCCGCGCTCACCGGCATACCCGAGCAGGACATCCGTACGGCCGCCGAGTGGATCGGCACCGCCGGGGAGTGGACCAGCTGCTGGACCATGGGCCTCAACCAGTCCACCCACGGCACCTGGAACACCAACGCCCTGATCAACCTCCACCTGGCCACCGGCGCGATCTGCCGCCCCGGCTCGGGCCCCTTCTCCCTCACCGGCCAGCCCAACGCCATGGGCGGACGCGAGATGGGTTACATGGGCCCCGGCCTCCCCGGGCAGCGCTCTGTCCTGGTCGCCGAGGACCGGGCCTTCACCGAGGAGCTCTGGGAGCTCCCGCCG
Organism: Streptomyces sp. NPDC055103; assembly: GCF_053607625.1. Taxonomy (NCBI): domain Bacteria; kingdom Bacillati; phylum Actinomycetota; class Actinomycetes; order Kitasatosporales; family Streptomycetaceae; genus Streptomyces; species Streptomyces sp. NPDC055103. The sequence goes on along the minus strand of NZ_JBSGTX010000032.1, from coordinate 19,982 downwards.
GGCACGCTCCGCGAGGACGGATCCGGCACCGGCACGATCGACCTCTTCCGGCGGATGGCGGAGGGCGAGATCAAGGCGTGCTGGATCATCTGCACCAACCCCGTCGCCTCCGTCGCCCACCGCGCCACCGTGATCGCGGGGCTGCGGGCCGCCGAACTCGTCATCACCCAGGACGCGTTCGCCGAGACGGAGACCAACGCGTACGCCGACGTGGTCCTGCCCGCCGCGCTGTGGACCGAGAGCGAGGGCGTACTGGTCAACAGCGAGCGCACGCTCACCCTCTCCCGGCCGGCGGCCGACCCGCCCGGCGAGGCCCTCCCCGACTGGCTGATCATCGCCCGCGTCGCCCAGGCCATGGGGTACGAGAAGGCGTTCGCGTACGAGAGCGCCGAGGAGGTCTTCGAGGAGATCAGGCGCGCCGCGAACCCGAAGACCGGCTACGACGTGAGCGGCGTGACGTACGAGCGACTCCGCGCGACCCCCGTCCAGTGGCCGGCCGCGGCCGGCGGGCCGAACCGCAACCCGATCCGGTACGTGGCCGCCGGCGACGGCGCGGGCGGCGCCTCCGGGCCCGTCTTCCCGACGGCGAGCGGCCGTGCCGTCTTCCACGCCCGGCCGCACATCGACGCCGCCGAGATGCCCGACGACACGTATCCGTTCGTCCTCAACACCGGCCGTCTCCAGCACCAGTGGCACACCCTCACCAAGACCGGGAAGGTCGCCAAGCTCAACAAGCTCGATCCGGCGCCCTTCGTCGAGGTGCACCCCGAGGACGCCCTGCGGCTCGGCGTCGCGGAGGGCGACGCCGTGGAGATCACCTCGCGGCGCGGGAAGGCCGTGCTCCCCGCGGTGGTCACCGACCGGGTGAGGCCGGGGTGCTGTTTCGCGCCGTTCCACTGGAACGACCTGTTCGGCGAGGAGCTGTGCGTCAACGCCGTCACCAACGACGCCGTCGACCCCCTCTCCTTCCAGCCCGAGCTGAAGGTGTGCGCGGTGGCGCTGACGAGGGTGGCGGCGGTGCCGGCTGCCGCCGGGTCGACGCCGTCGACCGGCGCGTCGGCCGGGACATCCGCCGGGGCGTCCACAGGGGCATCCGTTGCGCCGTCGGCCGTCGTGGCCCCGCGCCTTGTGGTCCCGAGCGGGGTCCTGCCGCCCGGGCCCGCCGCCGCCTTCGGGCTGCCGCCGACCCCGCCCCCCGTCCTGAGCTCCGAGGAACGGCAGTACCTCGTCGGCTTCCTCGCGGGCCTGGAGTCCGGTGCGCCGGGGGTGCCGGTCCTGCCGGCCGGCGCGCCCTTCCGCGAGGACCACGCCCGCTGGGTGAACGGCGTGCTCGCCGGCCTGTACTCGCGCACCCCTCAGGACGCGGGGACCCCGACGCGCTCCGGGACGGCGGAGGGCGCGCCAGGCCGCGAGGTCGTCGTGCTGTGGGCCTCGCAGACCGGCAACGCCGAGGAGTTCGCGGCCGCCACCGCCGAGCGGCTCCTCGCGGCGGGGCACCGGCCGGCCCTCACCGGCATGGACACGACCGACCTCAAGGCCCTTCCGCCCACCGCCGACCTGCTGCTGATCACCAGCACGTTCGGGGACGGGGACGCACCCGACAACGGCTCGGGCTTCTGGGATTCGCTGGCCGCGCCCGACACGCCCCGGCTCGACGGGCGGCGCTACGCCGTCCTGGCCCTCGGGGACTCCTCGTACGGGGACTTCTGCGGGCACGGGCGGCGCCTGGACCACCGGCTCGACGAGCTCGGCGCCGTCCGGCTCGCTCCGCGTACCGACTGCGAACCCGACTTCGAGCCCTCCGCCCACGCCTGGCTGGACCAGGTCCTGGCCGGACTCGCCGACGGTGCGCGGGCACCGTCCGCGGGCGCGTCGGCTACGGCTCCGGGACCCGCACCGATTCCGGCACCGGCACCGATCCCGGCACCCGCGCGCCGGTCGGGACCCGCCGCGACGCCCGCGCGGCTCGTCGGCAACCGGCTGCTCTCCCTGCCCGGAGCGGGCAAGGAGGTCCGGCGGTTCACCTTCGACACGAGCGAGTACGGCGCTCCCCTCGGGTACGAGACGGGCGACGCGCTCGGCGTCCAGCCCGTCAACTGTCGCAGTCTCGTGGCCGAATGGCTGGCCGTCACCGGCCTCGACGCGGACACCCCCGTGGAGCTTCCGGGTCAGCCCGGCGGCGTCCCCTTCGGCGAGGCCCTGCACCGCCACCTCGACATCACCCGCACCACGTCCGCGTTCCTGGGCTTCGTCACGGAGCGGACCGGCGACCGGGAGCTGAAGAGGCTCCTCCGCCCCGACAACAAGGACGGGCTCGCCCAGTGGACCTGGGGCCGGCAGGCCGTCGACGTCATCGCCGAGCACCCCGTCCGCGCCGCCGCCCAGGAGTGGGCCGACGTCCTCGGCCGTCTGCGGCCCCGGCTGTACTCGATCTCCTCCAGCCCGCTCACCGACCCCCACCAGGTCTCGCTGACGGTCTCCGTCGTCCGCTGGGAGAGTCTGCGCGGCCGCCCCCGCACAGGCGTCTGCTCGGCGTTCCTCGCCGACGCCGAACCCGGCTCCCCCGTCCAGGTCTTCGTCCAGCGCGCGCCGCACTTCCGGCCCCCGGCGGACCCCACGACCCCCATGATCATGGTCGGCCCCGGCACGGGCGTGGCTCCGTTCGTCGGCTTCCTCGACGAGCGCCGTGCCCTCGGGCACCGCGCCCCGAACTGGCTCTTCTTCGGCGAGCAGCACCGCGCCACCGACTTCTGCTACGAGGACGAGCTCACCGCCCTCCTCGCCGACGGCACCCTCGACCGGCTCGACACCGCCTTCTCCCGCGACCAGCGCGCCAAGATCTACGTCCAGGACCGGATGCGGGAGCACGGCCCGCAGCTGTGGTCGTGGCTCCAGTCCGGCGCGCACTTCTACGTCTGCGGCGACGCGGCCCGGATGGCGAAGGACGTCGACCGGGCCCTGCGGGACATCGCCGTCACCCACGGCGGCCACGACGAGGAGTCGGCGGCCGTGTACGTGAAACAGCTCGCCGCCGACAAGCGCTACGTCAGGGACGTGTACTGACGGCGCTGCCCGCCCGGCCGACTGCCAGGGGCCCTGGGAGCGCGGCGCGCTCGGCGTCGGCACACGGACCGGTGCCGCCCGGGACCGGGAATCAAGTGCCGCAGAGGAACCGGGAATTCCGTGGTGCGCGGAGCCTTGTCAGCCCGGAGTCCTGACCCTATCGTCGCGGGCAGAAAGCGCTTTCTACGTTCATTCGGGAGCCGGTACGCGGGGCCGGACTCCCGTCCTCCGACGACGCATCAGGAAGGCGATCATGAGACGAGCAGTCGCACGACGACTCCAGGCGGCGCTGGCCGCGACGGCCCTCGCGGCCGCGACAGGGGCCGTCCTCTCGGCACCCGCGGCATCGGCGGCCACCGCCGGCGCCACCGGCTACGCGACGCAGAACGGCGGGACCACCGGCGGCGCGGGCGGGCAGACCGTGCGGGCCACCACCGGTACCGCGATCCACGCGGCCCTGTGCGGCCGGGCCTCCAGCAGCACCCCGATCACCATCGAGGTCGAGGGGACCATCAACCACGGCAACACCAGCCAGGTGTCGGGCGGCAGTTGCAGCACCGCCGCCGGCGTGATCGAGCTCAAGCAGATCAGCAACGTCACGATCGTCGGCGTCGGCGCCGGAGCGGTCTTCGACCAGCTGGGCATCCACATCCGGTCGGCGAGCAACATCGTCATCCAGAACGTGACCGTACGGAACGTCAAGAAGTCGGGCTCGCCGACGTCCAACGGCGGCGACGCCATCGGCATGGAGAGCGACGTCCGCAACGTCTGGGTCGACCACGTCACCCTGGAGGCCTCGGGCGGCGAGTCGGAGGGCTTCGACGGCCTCTTCGACATGAAGGACAACACCCAGTACGTGACGCTGTCCTACAGCGTCCTGCGCAACTCCGGCCGGGGCGGTCTCGTCGGCTCCAGCGAGACCGACCTCTCGAACGGCTTCCTCACCTACCACCACAACCTCTACGAGAACATCGACTCCCGCGCGCCCCTCCTGCGCGGCGGCACGGCCCACATCTACAACAACCACTACGTGAGCCTCAACGAGTCCGGCATCAACTCCCGTGCCGGGGCCCGCGCCAAGGTCGACAACAACTACTTCGAGGACTCCAAGGACGTCCTCGGCACCTTCTACACCGACGCGGCCGGGTACTGGCAGGTCAGCGGCAACGTCTTCGACAACGTCACCTGGTCGAGCCCCGGCCCCGAGAACGACCCGGCGGGACCGGACCCGCAGTCCAACACCACGGTCAGCGTCCCGTACGCCTACAGCCTCGACCCGGCGAGCTGCGTACCGGACGTCGTGAGCCGGACGGCGGGTGCGGGCAAGGGCCTCCAGGTGTCGGACGGCGCCTGCTCGCCCCAGACCCCGGCACCGACCACCCCGACCCCGACCACCCCGGCGCCGACGACGACGGCCCCCACCACGCCTCCCCCGACGCCCACGCCGACGTCGTCCCAGCCCAGCGGGACGAACCTCAGCATCGGGGCGGGTTCCGACGGGTCCAGCAAGGCCGACGGGACCAGCTACGGGAACGTACGGGACGGTGACCTGAGCACCTACTGGTCGCCGGCCGGCGCGACCGGTTCCGTGTCGATCAAGTGGGGCTCCCCCACCGCCGTGTCCCGGGTCGTCGTCAAGGAGGCGGCCGGAGCCACGGGCCGCATCGGATCGTGGCGGCTCCTCAACGCCGACACCGGGGCCGTCCTCTCCTCCGGCAGCGGCGCCGGGCCCGTCACCTTCGCCCGGACCACCCTGAGCAAGGTGACCTTCGAGATCACCGGCTCGTCGGCGACACCCCGGGTCGCCGAGTTCGAGACGTACGCCGGATAACCGGAACGTTCGCCGGATAGCCGAGACGTCCACCGGATATCCGAAACGTACGCCGGATGACGGCGCCGCCTCGCGGCCGTCCGCCGGGACCGGTTCCTCCGGTCCCGGCGGGCGGTCGTGCGTCCCGGCTCAGCTCACGAACTCCCGGTCGCCGTACCGCACCTCGGCCTCGTTCCAGTCGGCGCCGAGCGTGGCCGTGAACCGCCGGGCCAGCGGCAGGTCCGCGACCGGGGCGACGAGGATCAGCCGGCCTTCGAGGGTGACCGAGCCGCCGCCGAGCTTCTCGCGCGCCTCGGGGTCCACGAGCAGGGCCGCGCGCAGATCGCCCGGAGTGACGCCGGGGACCTCGATCTCCACGGCGTCGGTCTCCGGCGACGTCCGCGGCAGACAGCGGAAGGTGAGCACGGCCTCCTGGTCGTACTCCTTGGCGATGACGCCGGCGATGTGGTGGAGCCCGTCGCGTCCGACCCGGTTCACCTCGAACTCGCGGGAGCGTTCGTACGTGGCCTGCCGCAGGTCGGTGGACCAGAAGACACCGTCCAGGAGTTCCGAGGCGCCGGGCTTCGCACCGTGGGCCCGGATGATCCCGCGCACCTCGTGGGCGAACCGCGTGAGCCGGGTGTCGAGCCGGGGGTCCTCGGGATCCGTGATGATCGCGGTGTTGTCGGTGGCGAAGATCTCCGCGGTGGAGGGGCAGGTCTCCTCCGCCGGGCCGGCGTAGGTGCTCTGCGCGCCCGCGATCCCCAGCATCAGGGCGGCGAGGGCGGTGGTGGTCAGGGTGCGAAGCGTCCGGGGGACGGTGACGGGGTTCATGGCGTGATCAACGAGGCGGGGCGGCGGGCGTTGCGTCGCGGGGCGTTCGACGGCCTCGCAGGCAAGGCGGCCGTGACGCATTGTCGCCAATCAGGCACGTAAAGCTGCCACGCCGTGCAAGCTGGACGGATCGTCCGAGGCCCGAGCGGGGCTCGCGCGAAAGGAGCGTGCCGTGCTGTCCGACTTCTTCGACCGACTGCTGCGCCGCGGTGCCGGTTCCGGCACCGGAGGGGGTACGCCCGCGCCGCCGCGCGCCCTCGGGACACTCGTCCTCGACGCGGACTTCTCGTCCACCGAGCAGTGGGCGGCGGGCCACTCCTGGGCCTATCCCGGCGGCGGTCCGACCAATCCGGGCGACGACAAGCTCGACCACCTGACGGAGGATCCCGCCCACAGCCGCACAGGCCTGTTCCGGGCGACCCGCCGCGACGACGGGAACTGGGACGCCGGGCTGCTCACGACCGAGGGCAGCCCGGAGGGCTTTCTGGTCCGGGCGGAGGACGTCCTGGAGGCCCGGGTCCGGCTGCCCGTCGAGAGGGGCGCCTGGCCGGCGATCTGGACCTGGCTCGACGGCGGACAGGAGGTCGACGTCTTCGAGTACCACCCCGACAACCCCGACCTGTTGGAGCTGTCGAACCGCGTCCGGGGGCGCCACCACTACTTCCGCGACCCCGCCGTCCAGCCGGGGGCGTGGGTCGACCTCCGGGTCGAGTTCGGCGCGCGCTCCGTGGTGTGGTGGGTCAACGGCGCGCGGGTCTTCGACGACCGGCGAGGGGTGGGGCCCTCCTGGCGGGCGCACCTCATCGTGAACCTGTCGGTCTGCTCGGGCCGCTACCACCCGGCCCCGGAGGAGCACGTCTCGGAGATGTCCTACGAGGTGGCGGCGCTGCGCGTCTACCGGGGGTGATCCCCCTCTCCGGTCGAGAGCCGCCCGGTTTGGGCAGACAATGGGAGGCATGGCACAGAACGCACCTCCACGGCACGGCCCCTCGACGCTGACCGTCAAGGGCCGGGACATGCGGATCCGCACCATCGGGTTCATCGTGCTCGCGGGTCTCGCGATCTGGTTCATCGCGGTCAACACCGGGTCGGTCAGCATCCGGCTCTGGATCCCCACCGTCACCCTGCCCCTCTGGGTCGTGCTCACGGTCACCCTGCTCGTGGGCATGGTCCTCGGCCTGTTCATCGCCCGACGGCGAGCGAGGCGCTGAGGCGACCGCCCTGCGGCGCCTATCGGGCGTCGACTCCCTGGCCCTCCTACGGCGTCTATCGGGTGTCGACTCTCTGGGAGCGCTCTCAGGGAGTCGGGGCTGCGGATATCCTGGTCCGCGTCGGAGCGCAGCTCAGCAGACGCAGACGAGGGAGCGACCGCCTTGCCCGAGCAGACCACGGGGCCCCGCCCCACGCTGGAGGCCGTCGCCGCGCGCGCCGGCGTGTCCCGCGCCACGGCCTCGCGCGTCGTCAACGGCGGTGCGGGCGTGCGCGCTCCGCTGGTCGAGAAGGTGAACAGGGCCGTCGACGAGCTCGGCTACGTCCCGAACCACGCGGCGCGCACCCTGGTCACCCGGCGCAACGGCGCCGTGGCCGTCATCATCGAGGAGCCGGAGTTCCGGATCTTCTCCGACCCGTTCTTCGAGCAGCAGGTGCGCGGCATCAGCCGGGAGTTGACGGCGTACGACTCCCAGCTGGTGCTGCTGTGGGTGGAGGGGCCCGGTGATCACGAGCGGATCGCGCGCTATCTGGGCGGCGGGCACGTCGACGGGGCGCTCGCGTTCTCGCTGCACAGCGACGACGCGCTGCCGGCCCTGATCGACCGGGCCAGGATCCCGGTGGTGTTCGGCGGGCGCCCCGCCTCGGGCATCGATCCGGCCGTGCCGTTCGTCGACTGCGACAACCGCGGCGGCGCCCGGGAGGCCGTGGGGCACCTCGTCGGTCTGGGCCGCAGGGCCGTCGCCCACATCGCCGGGCCCCGCGACCAGACGTCCGCGGTCGACCGGCTCCGCGGCTATCACGACGTCCTGCCCGACGCCGATCCGGCGCTCCTGTGCCAGGGCTCCTTCACCGAGGAGAGCGGCGCCCGCGCCATGGCCGAGCTCCTCGACCGCAGGCCGGACCTCGACGGCGTCTTCGTCGCGAACGACCTGATGGCGACGGGTGCGCTGCGGACCCTGCGCGAGCGCGGGGTGCGGGTGCCCGAGGAGGTCGCGGTCGTCGGCTTCGACGACATGGCCTCGGTGGTCGACCGGACCTCGCCCGCGCTGACCACGATCCGCCAGGACATCGAGGGCATGGGCCGGTTGATGGTCAAGCTGCTGATGCGGCTGCTCGACGGACCGGGCGGCGCGGCGCCCGACTCCGTGATCACCCCGACGTCGCTGGTGCGCCGCGAGTCGGCCTGAGGGAACGCGCGACGGCGGCGGGCCCGGAGGTGTTCTCCGGGCCCGCCGCCCTGTGGGGAGTGTCGGTCACCGCCGCCGCCCTGCGACGGGCGTCGGTCAGTCGTACGGGATGACGACCACGGACCGGTCCGTGCCGGTCTGGAGGCGCGCGTCTCCGTTCCCGATCGCGCTCCACACCTCAAGGCGGACCGTCCCGCCGCTCAGGTTGCCGAGGGTGCCGGTGGCGGACTTGAGGCCGCTTGACTGGGCGTACTCCTCCCAGCCCGTCAGCGGGTCGGTCGCGAAGTACTGGTACGTCTCGGTCCGTTCGAAGGTGCCGTCACCGGTGAGGTCGTAGCTGATCCGGGCCTGCTGGCCGAGGCCGACGGCCGTCCCGGCGTCGAGCTGGAGGCGGAAGGCGGTGGCCGCGCCCGCCCTGTGCGTGCCGTTGACGCCCCTGGCCTCGTAGACGACCGGCCGGTTCGGGGTCCCGTCGTGGTTGGCGCCCTGCGCCGAGAGGACGGTGTCGCTGCCCGCCGTGGCGCCGGTGGCCGTGGTGAGGGTGCCGCCGGTGCGGAGCTGGAAGGTGTTCCCGGTGCCGGGCTCGGGGTCGGGGTCGGGGTCTGTGCCGCCGCCCGTGCCGTTGCCCGTGGCGGTGGAACGCGCTGGCACGGTCAGGGACTTGCCGTCGGAGAAGGTGACCGTGCGGGCGGTCGTGCCGTGGTTGTGGGCCACGTACGTCCGGGTGGTGCCCTCGGTGAAGACCGCCGAGGTGGGGAGGGAGCCGGTGACGGTGGCGTCGGGGGCGCCGAGCGCGTCGAGGGTGGTCAGCCAGTGATAGGTGTGGGCCTTGGACTCCCCTGCCTCGGGGGTGTAGCCGGCGTGGCCGGCGTCCCACTTCGCCTTCGCGGCGGCCGGGTCGGCGAAGGACTGGAACTCCCAGAGGATGTCCCGCCATTCGACGGCGGGTCCGCCGTTCTCCCGTTCCAGTTCGGCGATGTTGCGCCGGACGGCGTCCTTGTGGCCGCCGAGGTGGAGTGAACCACCGGTCACGGGAAGGACGTTGATGCCGTGGATCTCCTCGGGGTTGGCGGTCCACCAGGTCGAGTAGGCGGCGCCGCTGCCCCACACCATGCCGGCCGTGTCGTGCGAGAAGCCGGCGGGGGAGACCTGCTGGTCGGCGTCGAACCAGTACTGGGCGATGGCCTCGCCCTCCGTGGTGAGGAGGTAGGTGCCGAGGTCGCGCAGCGCGGTGTCGCCGGTCGCCGAGCCCCACAGGACGAGTGCGGCGCTCAGGTTGGTCGACTCCGAGGACGACTCCTGGTTGTTGCCGGCGGCGAAGCCCTGGTGGCCGCTGGCCCAGCTGTGTCCGGCGTAGACGTCGAAGCCGCGCAGGAAGGGGAAGGCGCCGTCGGTGCGGCCGGGGTTGGCGGTGTCGCGGACCAGGGTCTTCACCATGGAGCCCCAGGCGGAGTCGGCGGCCCAGGCCGGGTCGTACTGGGCGACGATCGCGGCGGCGTAGACGTAGTAGCCGTAGTGGAAGTGGTGGTCGTTGAGTTCGGTGTCGCTGCCGTAGGAGGCCGGATAGCCCGTGAGGGTCTTCCAGGACCGGTCGTAGGAGAACTCGCTCGCTCCGCCGGCCGTGAACCAGTCCTGGAGACGGCCCTTCATGAGGCCGAGGAGCTTGTCGCGGATGGCGCCCTCGCCGATCTGGTCGGCGAGCGGCACCAGTTGGGCGAGCTTGCCGAGGGCCTTGCCCGTCCAGTACGTGTCGACGGCTCCGGAGAAGGGGTCGGAGGAGTTCGCGACCTCGTTGAGGTGGCCGCGCAGCCGGGCCGTGTCCACACCGCTGCCGCCCGGGAGGCCGGGCAGGGTGGCGGCCGCCTTCTGGGTGGTGGTGAAGGAGGCGGCCTCCCGGACCTTCATGGTGCCGCGGGGGGAGACGTAGGTGTACGGGGTGAGCGGGTCGGTGGTGTGCAGCCACTGGTGCCGGTAGAGCGCCTGGAGGGTGCCGCGCTCGGTGCCCTCCTTCGCCTCGGTGGTGAGCCCGTAGGTGGCGCGGACGGTACCGGCGTCGTAACTCCAGTTCACCGTGGATCCGGTGACGAAGCTGTACGCGTACTTCCGGAAGGTCGTGAGCGCGTCGGTGGACGGCAGCACGGCGACGGAGAAGTAGTCCTTGCCGCCGAGGCCCGCGGTGAGGGTGGAGCCCGCGACGCTCCAGTCGGTGCCGCTGGGCGCGAAGAGGGCGTAGTGGTGGCCGGCGACGGTGATGCCGAGGACGTTTCCCTGGTCGGCGAAGACGGTGGGCGCGGTGGCGGTGGTGATCCGGGCGTCGCCGCCCGTGCCCTTGGCGTACACGAAGGGCATGCCGTGGCCGATGGTGGTGCGCAGGGTGCGCGCGCCGTCGGACCAGAAGGGGGTGACGGTCCAGTCGGACCAGGCGTCGACCTTGGTGTCGGGCGAGTTGAGCCCGGTGAGGCCGAGGGTGAGGTCGCGCTGGTGGGCGTACTCGTACTGGCGGCCGTCGCCGACGACGGCGGCGCTGGTCGGGTAGCCGATGTCCAGGCCGCCGGCCGTGGCCTGGTAGGTGAGCGGGTGGCCGTACATGGGGGTGGAGTAGGGGTTGTCGCCGTAGCGCTGGAAGGCGAGGGAGGACCACCAGTCGTTGGTGGGCACCGGCTTGCCCTGGGCGGCGGCGGTGACCTTGGGGGCGACCGGTGCGCCGGTGTTGGTGGTGGGTCCTGAGGTGCCGGCGGGGCGGGTGTCGGAGTAGCTTCCGGCGCCCGCGGGGACGGTGGCGGCGGCCGCCGGGGCGGCGGCGGGGCCGAGTCCCAGGGCTGCGAGGGCGGAGACCAGGGCCAGTACGGCTGCCGGTCGGGTGCGGGGGGCCCAGCGGGTGCGGGGGGCTGAACGCGTGCGGGGGGCTGGCATGAACGGCACCTCATGTCGTCACGAAGGATCGAGCACGGATGGGGGACGGTCCCCGAGAGGCTTCGAGAGCGCTCTCAAGCGCTTCGGATGGCCGAAAACGTAAAACTCTCGAAACCTGGGTGTCAAGAGAGGGGACACAGAGGGCAGTTGGGTCCGAGGCCAAGCCGTTACGCCTTCAAGTCTTGACGGGACACCCAGAGCCCGGGCACGCTCCAACCGCATTCTTGAGAGCGCTCTCAATCAGTTCTCTCGCTCGCCCCGGAGCCAAGGGAGGCCCCCATGCCCAACGATCGAGCCGCCGGATCCACCACCTTCGCCGTACGCCTCGGGGCGGTCGTCCTGAGCGCGGCGCTGCTCACCGCCTGCGGGAGCTCGTCGGACGGGGCCGCCACGGACGGCGCGGGCGGCAAGGTGACGATCACCGTGGACCTGTTCGGCTCCTTCGGATACAAGGAGGCCGGGCTCTTCGCCGAGTACGAGAAGCTCCACCCGGGCGTCACCGTCAAGCAGACGGACACGGAGGACGAGGCCGACTACTGGAAGTCCCTCCAGACCCGGCTCGCCGGCGGCGCCGGCCTCGCGGACGTGCAGGGCGTCGAGGTGGGCCGGATCGCCTCCGTCACACAGCAGCAGGCCGACAAGTTCGAGGACCTGAGGAAGTACGGCGCGGACGACCTCAAGTCCCGCTTCGCCGAGGCGAAGTGGGCGGCGGCCACCGGGAAGAACGGCGAGGTCCTCGCACTCGGCACGGACGTCGGACCCGAGGCGATGTGCTACCGCCAGGACCTCTTCGCGAAGGCCGGACTGCCGACCGACCGCGAGGAACTCGCGAAGCGTTGGGCCACCTGGGACGGCTACCTGCAGCTGGGGAAGCAGTACAAGGCCAAGGCGGCCGGCGGGAGCGCCTGGCTCGACAGCGTCGGCAGCCTCTACTCGATCATGATCGGGCAGGAGAAGGAGCGGTACTACGACGCCTCCGGGAAGCTGATCTGGGAGGAGAACCCCGCCCTGCGCGCCGCCTGGGACCACTCCGTCCAGGCGGCCGAGAGCGGGCTGAGCGCCGAGCTCGACCAGTGGTCACCGCAGTGGAACCAGGCCTTCGCCGCCGGTTCCTTCGCCACGATCCCCTGCCCCGCCTGGATGCTCGGCTACATCAAGGGCCAGGCAGGCGAGAGCGGCAAGGGCAAGTGGGACGTGGCCAGGCTCCCCGGCGGCGCCGGCAACTGGGGCGGTTCCTACCTCGCCGTGCCGAAGGCGGCGCGGCACAAGAAGGAGGCGTACGAGCTGATCACCTGGCTCACGGCGCCCGAGCAGCAGGCGAGGCTCTTCGAGAAGCAGGGCAACTTCCCCTCCGCCACCGCCGCGATCGAGAAGGTCGCCGCCGCCAAGGACCCGTACTTCTCGAACGCGCCGATCGGCAGGATCTTCGGTGACGCGGCGAAGGCCGCCCCGGTCCAGGTCCTCGGTGTGCACGACCAGAACATCGCCCAGCAGATCACCAACGCGCTGAGCGAGGTCGAGCGCAAGGGCACCGCGCCCGGGAAGGCGTGGGAGAACGCCCGGAAGGGCGTCGCGAACACCCTCGGCTGATCCCGATGCGTGCCGGCCGGGCGGCCGCCTCCGGTGCGTGCCGGCCGGTCGCCCCGCTTCCCGCGCAGGACGCCCGGCCGGGCCGTGGACCCGCCCCGGCCGGGCCCGGCTCCGGCCCAGCCCCGGCCCCGCCCCTTCGCCGCCCCCTGCTCCGCGCCCGCCTCGACTCCTTCTCGACCTTCCTCGCATCCTCCCCGAAGGGCCGCACCGTGACCCTCACCGCACCCGTGGCACCGCCGACGTCCCGCCCCGCGCCCCGGCGGGGGTCGTCGGCCCGGCGGGCCTGGCAGAAGGCCTCGCCGTACGCCTACATCGCCCCGTTCTTCACCCTCTTCGCCGCCTTCGGCGTCTTCCCGCTGATCTACACCGCCTACGTCTCGCTGTACCGGGTCGAGCTCCAGACGCCCGGCGACATGGAGTGGCGGGGGCTCGGCAACTACACCGCGCTGCTCGGCGACGCGTACTTCTGGACCGCGCTGCGCAACACGTTCACCATCGGCGTGCTCTCCACCGTGCCGCAGCTGGTCATGGCCCTCGGGCTCGCGCATCTGCTCAACTACCGGATGCGCGGCCGCACTTTCCTGCGGACCGCGATCCTGCTGCCGTACGCGACCTCGGTCGCCGCCGCCACCCTCGTCTTCGCCCAGCTCTTCGGGCGCGACTTCGGACTGTTCAACTACCTGCTCGGCGCCGTGGGCATCGGTCCCGTCGACTGGCAGACCGGTACGGTCGCGTCGCAGGTCGCCGTCTCGACCGTCGTCGTCTGGCGCTGGACCGGCTACAACGCGCTCATCTACCTGGCCGGCATGCAGTCGATCCCCGACGAGCTGTACGAGGCCGCCGCGATGGACGGCGCCTCGCGATGGCGGCAGTTCCTCCACGTCACGCTGCCCGGACTGCGGCCCACCATCGTCTTCACGGTCATCGTCTCCACGATCGGCGCGACCCAGTTGTTCGGGGAACCGCTGCTGCTCGAAGGGTCGATCTCGGGCGGCATCTCGCACCAGTACCAGACGCTCGGCCTCTACATGTACGAGCAGGGCTGGGGCTTCTTCCACCTGGGTCGGGCGGCCGCCATCGCCTGGGTGATGTTCCTGCTCATCGTGGTGCTCGTCGGGGCCAACGCCCTGATCGCGCGCCGCCGTTCCCGCAAGGAGGCCGGCCGATGACCGCGCCGGGCACCACCGAGGCCCCGATCCGACCGGCGCGGCACGCCGAGCCCGCCCCGGCGTCCCCGCCCCGGCGCGGCCGCCCCTCGCGGGCGGGCCGCACCCTGCACGCGGGGCCCGTCGCCTACGCGATCCTGATCGTCGCCGTCCTCTTCTCCGCCTTCCCGTTCTACTGGACCCTCGTCGCCGCGAGCCGCTCCAACGCCGATCTGGCACAGGTCCCGCCGTCCCTCGTGCCCGGCCCGCACCTGATCCGCAACTTCGAGGCCGTGCTCGAAGAGGCGGACATCGGGAAGGCGTTGCTGAACTCCCTGATCGTCTCCGGTTCGATCACCCTCGGCACCGTGCTGTGCTGCACGCTCGCCGGCTTCGCCTTCGCCAAGCTCCGGTTCCGCGGCCGGGGCGCGCTGCTCACGGTCACCGTCGGCACCATGATGATCCCGCCGCAGCTCGGGGTGATCCCGCTGTTCATGATGATCGCCGAACTGGGGTGGGTGAACCAGCTCCAGTCGGTGATCCTGCCGGGCCTGGTCTCGGCGTTCGGTGTGTTCTTCATGCGGCAGTACCTGGTGCAGACGCTGCCGGACGAGCTGATCGAGGCGGCCAGGGTCGACGGCGCGTCCACCGCGCGGATCTTCTGGTCGATCGTGGTGCCGATCGCCCGGCCCGGCATGGCGGTGCTCGGACTGCTGACCTTCATGGCCGCGTGGAACGACTTCTTCTGGCCGGTCGTCGCCCTCACCTCCTCCGAGCCGACCGTCCAGGTCGCCCTGCGCCAGCTCGGCGGCGGCTACGTCCACGACCAGTCCGTGATCATGGCGGGCACCCTGCTCGGCACCCTGCCGGTGTTGCTGGTCTTCGGTCTGCTCGGCCGGCAGATCGTCGGCGGCATCATGCAGGGCGCGGTCAAGGGCTGACCCCACGCCGACGCCTCCCCGCCCCTCCCCCAACAGACCTCTCACCACCGGGAGCTCCCTCCTCATGACCGCGCTCGACGCACGCCCCGACAGCCCGACCGCCCTCCGGTTCCCGGCAGGCTTCCGCTGGGGCACCGCCACCGCGGCGTACCAGATCGAGGGTGCCGCAGCCGAGGACGGCCGCGCGCCGTCCGTCTGGGACACCTTCAGCCGTACGCCGGGCAAGGTGCGCAACGGCGACACCGGCGACATCGCCGCAGACCACTACCACCGGCTCGACGAGGACCTCGCCCTGATGCGGCGGCTCGGCGTCACCGACTACCGCTTCTCGATCGCGTGGCCGCGCGTGCTGCCCACCGGTCGTGGACCGGTCAACGCCCGGGGCATCGACTTCTACCGGCGGCTCGTCGACGGCCTCCTGGAGGCCGGGATCCGGCCCGTGGCGACGCTCTACCACTGGGACCTGCCGCAGGAGTGGGAGGACGGAGGGGGCTGGCCGCAGCGGGACACCGCGTACCGCTTCGCCGAGTACGCGGGTGTCATGGCGGAGGCGCTCGGCGACCGGGTGGCGACCTGGACCACGCTCAACGAGCCCTGGTGCGTCGCCTTCCTCGGCTACGGCGAGGGCGTGCACGCCCCCGGGCGGACCAGCGCCCTCGACTCGCTGCGCGCCGCCCACCACCTCAACCTCGCGCACGGGCTGGCCGCACGGGTGCTGCGCGGGGCGCTGCCCGCCTCGGCCGAGGTGTCCCTGACGCTCAACCTGCATGCGGTGAGGGCCCGTTCCGAGTCGCCCGAGGACAGGGACGCGGCCCGCAGGATCGACGCCGTCGGCAACCGTGTCTTCCTCGACCCGGTCTTCCACGGCCGGCTCCCCGAGGACCTGGTCCGCGACACGGCCGGGATCACTGACTGGTCCTTCGTCGAGGACGGCGACCTGGCGACGGCGGCCGCGCCGATCGACTCGCTGGGCATCAACTACTACTCTCCCGCGGTCGTCGCGGCGGGCAGGTCCGCGTCACCCTCGCCGTGGGCGGGCGCCGAGCGGCACGTACGGTTCGAGCCGGCTCCCGGGCCCCGTACCGCGATGGACTGGCCGGTGGACGCGGACGGACTGCACGAGCTCCTCGTGCGGCTGCGGGACGAACTGCCGGGCGTCCCCCTGGTGGTGACGGAGAACGGCGCGGCGTACGACGACTACGCGGACCCGTCGGGGAACGTGAAGGACCCGGAGCGGGTGGCCTATCTGCACGCGCATCTGGCGGCGGTCCATCGCGCCCTCGCGGACGGGGCGGACGTCCGGGGCTACTTCCTGTGGTCGCTCCTCGACAACTTCGAGTGGGCGTACGGCTACAGCAAGCGGTTCGGCATCGTGCACGTCGACTTCGCCACGCAGCGCCGGACGCTCAAGGACAGCGCCCGCTGGTACGCGGACGTGATCGCCCGGGGTGGCCTCGGCGCCTGAGGGCGCCGCGCGGGCGGCGACCCTGGCCCCGAGGGGGGTGCCGTGGCACCCCCCTCGGGGCCGCGGCACCCCGGTCACCACCCGGACGGGGGCAGGAGGTCACCGCCGGGCGTGGGTCACTGGCGCTGCCACAGGGCCGGGACGTTCGGCGGCTCCCAGCCTGTCTGGGCCTGGTGGCCCTGGAGGCAGCGGTAGGTCGCGCCGCCGTACGTGACCGTGTCACCGGCCGCGTAGACCTTGCCCGCCGCCCAGGTGCCGCCCGGCTGCGGTTCGCCGGGCCCGGGGCCGGGGTCGCTTCCGGTGGTCCTCAGCGTCAGGCCGTAGTTCTGCAGCAGGGGGTTCAGCGGCTGGAAGAAGGTCGTGCCGCCGCTGGAGCAGTTGCCGGAGCCGCCCGAGGTCACGCCCTGGGCCTGGCTGCCCGAGATGTACGAGCCGCCGGAGTCGCCGGGCTCGGCGCAGACGGTCGTGCGGGTGACGCCGGAGATGGTGCCCTCGGGGTACGTGACGCTGGTGTTGTGCTGCTGGATCGTGCCGCAGTGCCAGCCGGTGGTGGAGCCGGAGCGGCAGACGGACGCGCCGACGGGCTGCAGGACCGAACCGGTCACCTGGACGTTCGCGCCGCCGGAGCCCTTGACGTACGGGGTGGCGGTCCAGTTGGTGTTGGCGGCGACCCAGGCCATGTCGTTGCCGGGGAAGATCGAGCCCTGGAAGCTGCCCTGGGCCACCTGGTTGAAGCCGCTGGTCGTGGTGCCCGCACGGCCGCAGTGTCCCGCCGTGGCGAAGCCCTGCGTCGTCCCGCGGGTCACCGCGAAACCGACGGAGCAGCGGCCTCCGCCACCCATGTAGTACGCGTCGCCGCCCCGGATGTCGTAGAGCGGGCGCGGTGCCTGCGCGGTCCTCACCACCCGTACGAGTTCGCGTGGGACCCCGGTGGCCTCGACGAGACGCGCTCCGGCGCCGGCCCGCGCCTCCTCGACGACGAGGACGTTGGCGCGCACGTCGACGTAGCGGACGGGCGCCTCGGCGTCGGCGGCCCTGTCCAGGGCCTGCTTGGCCCCCTCCAGGGCGGTCAGGCTGTGCGGGACGAGCCGGGGGTGCGCGCCCGTGGCGCGTATCGCGGCCGCGTCGGCGGCCCGGGTGGTGGCCACGGTCAGGGTGCCGGACTCCGCTCCGTCCACCCAGGCTCCGGCGAAGGCGCCGCCGAGGCCCTGGCGGAGCCGGGCGGCGGTGGCACCGGCCTCGGCCTCGTTCGCGAGCCGGGTCAGGGCCTGGGGGCCGGTGAGTCCCAGGTCGCGCCGCATCGCGGAGAGGAGTTCGGGCTGGACTGACGTGGCGGCGAGGGTCTGAGCGGCGGTCTTCGCGGCCGGATTCCTGTCCGGGGCAGCGGTGGCGGTCCCGGCCTGGAGTCCGGCCAGCGCCATCCCGGCGGCGACCAGGGCGGTACACGCCGCGCGGGCGGGTCGTCGGAGCATGGGGTGTCTCCTCGGTTCTCGGTGGGGGTTGTGCCGAAACCGTAGGGATCCCCAAGGGGGCGGCGGGAGTTGTCAGTCGGCCCCTGCCACGGCGTTATGCCCCGGCGCGCCGGTCCGGCCCGCGCTGCGGGCGAGTGCCTCCGCGTGGGCGGCCCGGGTGTGATGGAGGACGGTCGCGGCCCGCGCGGCCGCCCGCCCCTCGGGGTGCCAGCCGATGAGGTGTCGCCAGACCAGCGGGGCGCCGGCCAGGGGGCGGGTCACGATGCCCGGCGTCACGGGGAAGGTGGCCCGGCAGAGGCCGACGGCCCGGCCCACCTGGACCAGGTGCACGCAGGAGGCGGTGTCCGTCTCGTACACGCAGGCCGGGGTGAAGCCCGCGCGCACGCACGCGGCGGCGAAGCAGTCGCCGAAGCAGCCGTCGCCCGGGACGTCCGTCCAGGCCTCCACCGCCAGTTCCGCCAGGTCGAGTTCGGTACGGGAGGCCAGCGGATGGTCGGCGGCCAGCATCACGTACACCGGGTCGCGGGCCACCTCCGTCCAGGCGAGCCGTCCCGCCTCGGGCGGCGCGCTCTCACCGCAGACCCCGACCAGGGCGAAGTCCAGCCGGCCGGCGGCGACCCCGCGGGCGATCTCCCGCTCCGACCAGGAGGTGTACGTGGTCACCGGCGCGCCCGGCTCGGTGCGGGCGAGGCGGTCGACGAGGCCGCCGAGGAGCGGGCCGTGGGTGCCGCCGAGCCGGTAGCCGCCGGCCCCCTCCCGGGCGAAGCGGACCGCCTCCTCCTGCAGCTCGCACACGGCGGGCAGCACGACCCGGGCGCGGTCGAGGACCAGATCCCCGAGGGCCGTGGCCCGCACCCCCTCGCGCCCCCGTTCGAACAGGGCGCCGCCCAGGGCCCGTTCGATCCGCTTGAGCTGGGCACTGAGTGCGGGCTGCGCGAGGCCGAGCGCGGTGGCGGCGCGCGTGAGACTGCCCGCGTCCGCGATGGCGCGGATCGCCTTGAGGTGCCTCAACTCCAGTTCCATACCCAGAGCTTGACGCCCCACCTCGAATAGGTCCAGACCATCGACGGGCGGGGCGCCTTCGTCGCGTTGCGGCGGGGCGGCTCAGTCGCGTCCGGCGGGTGCGGCTCAGTCGCGGCGGGCGGATGCGGCTCAGTCGCGGCGGGCGGATGCGGCTCGGTCGCGTGCGGCGGCGGCTCAGTCGCGCCCGGCGAGGAGGGTGGCCAGGTGGTCGGCGAACCCGACGAGCCAGTCGAGTTCCGTTCCGCCGCGAGCGCGCCGGAATCCATGGCGACGCCCCCAGAAGGCGGCCTGGACGGCGTGCAGTTGGGCCCAGCGACGGACGCGCTCGCGGTCGAGTTCGGCGGCGTCGACGAAGACGTCCAGCGCGTGCTCCACGGCGGCGCGCAGGTCGTCGGCTTCGAGCAGCGCGAGCGCGCGGGACTTCAGGAGCGTGCCGCCGTCGTAGGCCGGGTCGCCCACGTACCCCTTGGGGTCGACGGCGAGCCAGGGTTCGCGATCGGCACGCAGGATGTTGCCGGGGTGGAGGTCGCCGTGGACGAGGATGTCCGGCTGCGTGGCGCCGAGTTCGCGGACGGTCGCCACGGCGGCGTCCACGACGGCGGGCGCCAGGGCGTGCGCGAGCTCGGCGGCGTCCTTGCGCAGCTCCTCCTCCCAGGCGTCGGCCCGGTCCCGCAGCCGGGGCAGTCCGGGCGGCGCGGGGACGGCGAGCCGGCGGCCGAGGCGGCCGGCGACGGTCAGGACCTCGTCGCCGTCCTCGATCTCGGCCAGGGTGGAGGTCCTGGCGCGTTCGAGGAGCATCGCGAAGCGCTCGTCGTCCCGCTCGTGGATCAGGACGGCGCCGCGGCCGCCCCATGCCTCGAAGGCGTCGGGTTCATGGACATTGCCGGGGTGCGGATAGGACACCTTCAGCGCGGCGGTGCCCCCGTCGCCGCGCCGCACGGGAACGATGACGCCGACGCCGCCATGCATGACCTCCCCGTCCGGGCGGCACGTCCAGCGCTCCAGCAACGCCTCGACGATGTGCGGCAGTTCGGCGATCCACGCCGCTCCGGACTCCCCCTCGCGCTCCACGGTCGTCCGCACGAACGTCTCCGGTGTCCTGATCATCCGCTCACCGTACCCGCCGACGCACCGAGGGCGGCCGCTTCACCAGGGCCGCACCCATCGTTCACATCCCTGAATCAAAATCAGATACACAACTATTGACGCGTTCACGGCGGGACCTCTAGCGTCAACGCCGTTCAGTTAGGGCGGGGGTCGGGGCGTCAAGGGCTGCTCGTGAGCATGGTGATGCTGATGGTGGCTTTGTAGGTGGTCCGGTCGATGG